>NZ_JBVHYH010000014.1:22255-67905 GCF_055569135.1 Kitasatospora sp. NPDC029367 | reverse complement strand
AGGGGGGGGTGGGGCTGTTTTTTGGGGGGGGTCCCCCCAACACACCCCCCCCCCCCACACCCAACACCGCGCCCCCCCCCCCCCCCCCCCCCCCCCCCCCCCCGGTTCCCCAGCTCACGCCTCCTTTTCGGAGGCCTTCCGCGGCACCCCGGCGGCCCGGTAGGCCGCCTCCTCGTCCAGGGTCTCCGCCTCCAGCAGCGCCGCCGCCAGCGCGTCCAGCCGGTGCCGCTCCTCGTTCAGGATCCGCACCGCGTCCTCGTAGCACTCGGCGACGATCCGCCGGGCCTCCTCGTCCACCGCGTCCAGCGTGGTCGGCGCCGCCGAGAGCCCGTACGCGCCCTGGGCGTCCGCGGGCACGGCGGTGAGCCGCCCGACCCGCTCGCTCATCCCCCAGCGCCCGGCCATCCCGCGGGCGATGTTGGTGACCTGCTCCAGGTCGCTCTCCGCGCCGGTGGTGATCACCCCGTAGACCACCTGCTCGGCGGCCATCCCGCCGAGCGCGCCGATGATCCGGCCGCGCAGGTAGGGCTCGGTGTACGAGTAGCGGTCGTTCTCCGGGGTCGAGAGGGTGACGCCGAGGGCGCGGCCGCGCGGCACGATGGTGATCTTGCGAACCGGGTCCGCGCCCGGCTGGAGCATGCCCAGCAGCGCGTGGCCGCTCTCGTGGTACGCCGTCCGCTCGCGCTCCTCCTGCGGCATCACCAGCGGTCGCACGGCGCCGAGTTGGACCTTCTCCAGGGCGTCCGAGAGGTCCCGCTCGTTGACCGCGTCCTGCTGCCGCTTGACGGCCAGCAGGGCGGCCTCGTTGACCAGGTTGGCGAGTTCGGCCCCGGTCATCCCGGGGGTGACCTTGGCCAGCTGGGTGAGGTCGGTGTCGCCGGCCAGCGGGACGGCCCGGGTGTGGATGCGCAGGATCGCGGCGCGCCCCTCCCGGTCGGGCGGGCTGACGGTGATCCGGCGGTCGAAGCGGCCGGGGCGCAGCAGCGCCGGGTCGAGCACGTCGGCCCGGTTGGTCGCGGCGATCACGATGACGCCCTCGGAGCCGGTGAAGCCGTCCATCTCGGTGAGGATCTGGTTGAGCGTCTGCTCGCGCTCGTCGTGCCCGCCCATGCCGCCGCCGGCGCCGCGCTGGCGGCCGATGGTGTCGATCTCGTCGATGAAGATGATCGCCGGGGCGACCTTGCGGGCCTCGGCGAACAGTTCGCGGACCCGGCTTGCGCCGACGCCGACGATCATCTCGATGAACTCGGAGGCGGAGGCGGAGAAGAACGGCACGTCCGCCTCGCCGGCCACGGCCCGGGCCAGCAGGGTCTTGCCGGTGCCGGGCGGGCCGCTGAGCAGCACCCCGCGCGGCATCTTGGCGCCGAGCCTGCGGTAGCGCTCGGGGTTCTTCAAGTAGTCGACCACTTCGGTGAGTTCGGCCTCGACCTCGTCGATGCCGGCCACGTCGGCGAAGGTGGTGCGCTTGCCCTGGTCGGCGGTGACCGGCTTGGGCGGGGCCTTGCGGCCGAGCGGTCCGCCGCCGAGTCCACCGGCCATCCGGCGGGCCAGCAACACCCAGATGAAGACCAGCAGCAGCATCGGGGCGAGCGAGAGCAGCAGGTTGGTCAGGAAGCTGCGCTGCTGGACCGGGGAGGTGGCGGTGACCTCGACGCCCTGCTGCTGCAGGGTGGTCCACAGGTTGTCGCCCGCGAAGGAGGGGCGCTGGGTGGCGAAGTCCGTGTAGTCGCCCTTGCCGCCGTCGGGTTTGGGCTGGGCGCTCTTGAGGGTGCCCTCGATCGCGTCGCCCTTGGCGTAAATCTTGGTGATGTTGCCCTTGTTCAGCTGGTTGTTGAACTCGGTGTAGGAGATCGTGGTGGCGCCCTGGTTGCCGAAGAACGACAGCAGCAGGTCGGAGATCAGGAACACCACGAGCGCGGTGAGGACGAGGCCCGCCCAGCCGCCGGGCATCCGGCGGCGGGGCGGCGGCGGGGGCGGGGCGCCCTCGGACCGCCAGGGCTGGTCGGGGGTCTGGCGCGGCGGCACGGGTTCGGTCACCCACCGGACGATACGGACAGCCGCTCGGGCGAGCCAACCGCAACGCCGCGCCCGACCGCCCGTACGGCCCGCACCGAGGCCTGTGACCAGCGGATATGACCTTCCGGCGGCGGACTACGCCGTGCCGCCCGGCCACTCCTCCGCGGTCAGCGCGAACCGCTCGTGGTCGCGCCAGTCCCCCTGGAGAAACAGCATCCGCGGGGTGTAGCCCTCGTGCCGGAAGCCCAGCCGCTTGGCCAGCGCGATCGAGCGCTCGTTCTCCGGCTGCACGTTGATCTCCAGCCGGTGCAGGCCCAGCCCGCCGGCCGCCTGCGGGGCGAAGCAGCGGTCCAGGACCAGTCGCAGGCCCTCGGTCATCCGCCCGGTGCCCGCGTACGGCAGGTACGAGTCGTAGCCCAGCGAGGCGTTGCAGAACCGGCCCATCACGATGTTGGCGACGTTCACCTTGCCGACCAGCCCGCCGGTCTCCCGGTCGATGACCAGGAACGTGCGCAGGCCCGCCCCCTGGCGTCCGAGCAGTTCCGGTAGCCCGTCCGGCTCGACCGGGTTCCACCGTCCGATGTGCTCGGCGGAGCGTCGGACCGCCTCCGCGTACTCGACCTCGTCCTCGGCCCTCGGGGCCCTGATCATCACTCGCACGCCGACATCATCTGACATGCCGACATCATCCGGCACCGCGAAGCCCGTCGGACACGCGAACGGCCCGCCGCCCGGAGAGCTCCGGACGACGGGCCGCACAGCGGGACGCCGAGGACTACAGCAGGTCCTTGAACTCCTTGGGCAGTTCGAAGTCGGCCGGGCCCTTGCCCGCGCCGAGACCGAACGCGCCGCCGTCGGCCGGGCCCTGGCCGGCGCCCGGACCGAGCGCGCGGCGCTCGGCGGCCGCGGCCTCCTCCTGCGCCCGCTTCAACGGGTTGCCGCTCTTGCGCTTGCCCTTGGCCTGCGGGGCCTTCTTGCCGGACTTCTTCGCGCCGCCGCCCATGCCCGGGATCCCCGGCATGCCGGGCATGCCCTTGCCGGAGGCCATCGCGGACATCATCTTGCGGGCGTCGAAGAACCGCTCGACCAGGTTCTTCACCTCACCGACCTGGACGCCCGCGCCCTTGGCGATGCGGGCCCGGCGGGAGCCGTTGATCAGCTCCGGCTCGGCACGCTCGGTCGGGGTCATCGACTTGATGATCGCGCCGACCCGGTTGACGTCCTTGTCGTCGATGTTGTTGATCTGCTCGCGGATCTGGCCCATGCCGGGCAGCATGCCGAGCAGCTTGGAGATCGAGCCCATCTTCTGGACCTGCTCCAGCTGGGACAGGAAGTCGTCCAGCGTGAAGGCCTTCGGGCCGCCGCGCAGCTTGGCGGCGATCTTCTCGGCCTCGGCCTGCGAGAAGGTCTGCTCGGCCTTCTCGATCAGCGAGAGGACGTCGCCCATGCCCAGGATGCGCGAGGCCATCCGGTCCGGGTGGAAGGCGTCGAAGTCGTCGACCTTCTCGCCGTTGGAGGCGAACATGATCTGGCGGCCGGTGACGTGGGCGACCGACAGGGCGGCACCGCCGCGGGCGTCGCCGTCGAGCTTGGAGAGCACGACACCGGTGAAGTCGACGCCGTCGAGGAAGGCCTGCGCGGTGGTGACCGCGTCCTGGCCGATCATCGCGTCGACGACGAACAGGACCTCGTCCGGGTTCACCGCGGCGCGGATGTCGGCGGCCTGCTGCATCAGCTCGGCGTCGATGCCCAGGCGGCCGGCGGTGTCGACGACGACGACGTCGTACTGCTTCTGCTTGGCGTACTCGATCGAGTCCTTGGCGACCTGCACCGGGTCGCCGACGCCGTTGCCCGGCTGCGGGCCGTAGAAGGCCACGCCGGCGCGCTCGGCGACCACCTGGAGCTGGTTGACCGCGTTGGGGCGCTGGAGGTCGCAGGCGACCAGCAGCGGGGTGTGCTTCTGCTTCTTGAGCCAGGCGCCGAGCTTGCCCGCCAGGGTGGTCTTACCGGCACCCTGGAGACCGGCGAGCATGATGACCGTCGGGCCGCTCTTGGCGAACCGCACCCGGCGGGTCTCGCCACCGAGGATGGCGATGAGCTCCTCGTTGACGATCTTGATGATCTGCTGCGCCGGGTTCAGCGCGCCGGAGACCTCGACGCCGAGCGCCCGCTCCTTGACCTGCTTGATGAAGGCCCGGACGACCGGCAGCGCGACGTCCGCCTCCAGCAGCGCGATGCGGATCTCGCGGGCGGTGGCGTCGATGTCCGCCTCGCTCAGGCGGCCCTTGCCCCGGAGGTTCTTGAACGTCGCTGCGAGGCGATCGGAAAGGGTGTCGAACACGTCGTCGCGGGTCCTCTGCGGCATCGGTATCGGTACGGTCGTCGTCCCCAGGGTATCCGGCCGCCCCGGGTACGGTCTCCACCCCCGTACGGGCGGACCTCCACCGCCCGTACGGGCAGGGCCTCCACCGCCCGTACGGGCAGGCCTCCACCCCCGTACGGGCGGACCTCCACCGCCCGTACGGGCAGGGCCTCCACCGCCCGTACGGGCAGGCCTCCGCCGCCCGTACGGGAGGCCCTCAGTCCAGCGCCGACCGGACCGCCGCCGCCACCTCCCGGGCCCGCTCGGCGTCCAGCGGCAGGCCCGCCGGATCGGTCAGGTAGAAGGAGTCGACGGCCTCCGCCCCCAGCGTGGAGACGTGCGCGGTGCGCACCCGCACCCCCGCCCCGTCCAGCGCCCGGCCGATCCGGTGCAGCAGCCCGGGGGCGTCGTGCGCCCGGACCTCCAGCACGGTCGCGGTCGCCGAGGCCACCGCGGGCGCCACCGTGACCAGCGGCGGCGGGGTCGGGATGCCCTTGCGGCGCGGGGCGGCGGCGTCCCGCTCGGCGAGCCGGCGGGAGACGTCCAGCGAGCCGTCCAGCGCCCGGCGCAGGTCCGCGCGCAGCCGGGCCGCCTCCGGCAGCTCGCCGAACTCGGCCGCCACCCGCCAGGACAGCAGCAGCACCGGGCCGGCGCCGATCGGGTCCAGCTCGCGCAGGCCCGCCGAGCGGACGGTCAGCCGGTGCAGCGCCAGCACCCCGGCGACCGTGCCGAGCAGCCCGGGCCGGTCCGGGACGGCCAGGTTCAGCTCGACGCCCATCGGCTCGGTGCCCGGGTCCGCCCCCTCGGCCTGGGCCAGCAGCGACAGCGCGGGGGCGCCGGTGCGGGCGGCCTCGACCGCCAGCCGCTCCTGCTCCGCGCCGGGCGGCGTCTGCGCCGGGGCGGCCGTGCCCCCGGCCAGCTGCGCGGCGACCCGGGCCACCAGGCCGTCCACCAGGGAGGCCCGCCAGCTGCTCCACGCCGCCGGGCCGGTGGCCAGCGCGTCGGCCTCGGTGAGGGCGTGCAGCAGTTCCAGCTCCGGCAGGGTGCCGACCGCCTTGGTGATCGCCTCGACGGTGGCCGGGTCGTCCGGGTCGCGCCGGGTGGCGGTGTCCACCAGCGTCAGGTGGTGGCGGACCAGCACCGCCAGGGTCTCGGTGTCCTCGGCGGGGAAGCCCATCCGGGCGGCCAGGTCGCGGACGATCACCTCGCCGGCCTCGCTGTGGTCGCCGGGCCAGCCCTTGCCGAGGTCGTGCAGCAGCGCGGCGACCAGCAGCAGGTCCGGCCGGGCCACCCGGCGGGTCATCGCGGCGGCCCGGACCGCCGTCTCGACCAGGTGCCGGTCCACCGTCCAGCGGTGCACCGCGTTGCGCTGCGGACGGCAGCGGACCCGCTCCCAGTCCGGCAGCAGCCTGGTCACCAGCCCCTCCGCCTCCAGCGCCTCCCACACCGGGACGGCCGCCTCCCCCGCCCCCAGCAGGGTCACCAGCTGCTCGCGCGCCTCGTCCGGCCAGGGCACCGGCAGCGGGCGGCACTCGGCGGCCAGCCGGCGCACCGTCGCGTACGAGACGGTCAGCCCGTTCTGCGCGGCGGCGGCCGCGGCGCGCAGCGGCAGCACCGGGTCGGCGGCCGGGCGGGCGGCCTGGGCGAGCACCGCCTCGCCGTCCTGCTCGACCACGCCCTCGGCGAGCGGACGGCGGGCGACGGCCCCCCGGCCCACCGCGCCGACGCCCCGCCCGGCGCCGGTGAACGGGAAGCCCAGCCGGACCGCCCGGCGGCCCCGGCCGGACCGGGCGGCGAGCACCCGGTCCACCGCCCGCCAGGTGACGTCGCTCGCGTAGGCGATGGTCCGGGCGGCCTCGTAGACCTGGCGCAGCAGGGTGTCGGCGTCCAGCACGCCGAGCCGCTCGGCGACCTGGTCCTGGTCCTGGAGGCCGAGCCGCTCGGTGGCCCGGCCGGTGACCAGGTGCAGCGCGTCGCGGACGTCGGCGAGGCGCAGGGCGGCGGCGTCCAGGCCGTCCCGGGGCGCGTCGGCCAGCCAGGTGGCGGCGACGGCGTCCAGCGCGACCAGGTCGCGCAGACCGCCGCGGGCCTCCTTGAGATCGGGCTCCAGCAGGAAGGACAGTTCGCCGTGCCGCTCGGCCCGCTCCCGGCCCAGCTCGCGCAGTTCGGGCAGCCGCGCGGGGGCGCTCGCGCGCCAGTCGGTGAACACCGCGGAGCGCAGCGCGGCGGTGAGCTCGCGGTCCCCGGCGAGGTGCCGGGCGTCCAGCAGGCCGAGCTGGGCCTTGAGGTCGGTGGCGGCCACCGCCCGGGCCTCGGCGACGGTGCGCACCGAGTGGTCGAGCTTGGCGCCCGCGTCCCAGACCGGGTACCAGATCCGCTCGGGCAGCTCGCGGGGGATCGGGCCGGCGTGCAGCAGCAGGACGTCCAGGTCGCTGCGCGGGGACAGCTCGCCCCGGCCGTAGCCGCCGACGGCGACCAGCGCGACGCCGGACGCCGGGGCTCCGGCGTCGGCGAGCAGCGCGGCCAGCCAGTCGTCGGTGAGCCGGGCGAGCGCGGCCCGGCGCGGGCGGCCGGTCAGCCCGGGGCGCTCCAGCAGCGCGGTCCTGGCCGCCGCGTGGCCGAGGGGGTCGGAGGGGCTGGTCTCGGTGGTCATGCGCGTGGGTCCCGTCCGTGGTGCGGATGAGCCGTCGTAGGGAGGAGCCGTCGTAGGGCTGGCCGTCGTAGGGCTGGGCCGTCGTGCGGCTGGGCGTCGCAGGGCCGAGCCGTGGTGCGGCTGAGCGGGGATGCGCCGACGGGCGGACCCGCGCCCCGGGCAGGGGGCGGATCCGCCGGATCGGTCAGTGCCTCACAGGGCGTCCGGGCCGCGTTCGCCGGTGCGGACCCGGACGGCGGTGTCGACCGGGATGCTCCACACCTTCCCGTCGCCGATCTTCCCGGTGCGGGCGGCCTTCACCAGGACGTCGATCAGGTCGTCGGCGTCCTCGTCCTCGACCAGGACCTCGATCCTGACCTTCGGTACCAGGTCGACGGTGTACTCGGCGCCCCGGTAGACCTCGGTGTGGCCGCGCTGGCGGCCGTAGCCGCTGGCCTCGGTGACGGTGAGGCCGTGGACCCCGAAGGCCTGCAGGGCGGCTTTCACCTCGTCCAGGCGGTAGGGCTTGATCACAGCGGTGATGAGCTTCATCAGGCGTCGACCTCGGTCTTCTCGACGGACGTCCCGGTGGACGTGTCAGCGGGCTTTCCGGCGGGCGGGTCAGCGGGCTTCCCGGCGGGCTTCCCACCGTGCGCGGCACCGGCGCCCACGGTCGGGAGCGCCCGGGCCAGCCCCGCACCGACGGCGCTGAAATCGTAGGCGGACTCGGCGTGTTCGGCCTGGTCGATGCCGGCCACCTCGACCTCCTCGGGGACCCGGAAGCCGACCAGCTTGTCGACCGCCTTGGCCAGCAGCCAGGACAGCACGAAGGAGTACGCGGCGACCACCGCCACGCCCATCGCCTGCTTGCCGAGCTGGCCGAGCCCGCCGCCGTAGAACAGGCCCTTGGCGGTCTGGCCGACCCCACCGGTGGCGAACAGGCCGATCAGCAGCGAGCCGATCGCCCCGCCCACCGCGTGCACGCCGACCACGTCGAGCGAGTCGTCGAAGCCCCAGCGGTACTTGAGCGAGACGGCGGCGGCGCAGACGGCGCCCGCGACCAGGCCGATCGCCACCGCGCCGAGCGGGCTGACCGAGCCGCAGGCCGGGGTGATCGCGACCAGCCCGGCCACCGCGCCGGAGGCGGCGCCCAGCGTGGTGAACGCGCCGTGCTTGAGCTTCTCGAAGACCAGCCAGCCGACCAGCGCCGCACCGGTGGCGACCTGGGTGTTCACCATCGCCATCGCGGCCACGCCGTTGGCGGCCAGCGCCGAGCCCGCGTTGAAGCCGAACCAGCCGAACCACAGCAGCCCGGAGCCGAGCATCACCAGCGGCAGGCTGTGCGGGCGCATCGGGTCCTTCTTGAAGCCGACCCGCTTGCCCAGCACCAGGCAGAGCGCGAGGCCCGCGACACCGGCGTTGATGTGCACGGCCGTGCCGCCGGCGAAGTCGATCACGCCGTTGCGGTCGCCCAGCCAGCCGCCGTTGCCGCTGTCGAAGAAGAACACCCAGTGCGCGACCGGGAAGTAGACCACCGTCACCCAGAGCGCGATGAACAGGCCCCAGGCGGAGAACTTGGCCCGGTCCGCGATCGCACCGCTGATCAGCGCCGGGGTGATGATCGCGAACATCAGCTGGAAGACCGCGAACGCCGTGACCGGGATCGATCCGGTGAGCTCGTTCAGCCCGATGCCGCGCATCCCGAGGAAGTCGAGGTTGCCGATCAGCCCGGCGAAGGCGTCGGGCCCGAAGCTGAGCGAGTAGCCGTAGAGCACCCAGAGCACGCTGACGATGCCGAGCGAGAGAAAGCTCATCGCCAGCATGTTCAGTGTGCTCTTGGCCCTGACCATGCCCCCGTAGAAGAAGGCCAGGCCCGGGGTCATCACCATGACCAGGGCCGCACTGATGAGTACGAAGGCGGTGTCGCCCGCGCTGAAGCCGTCCGGCATCGGCGTCTCCTCTGCGTGAGTGCCGCTCCTCCCCCGGGCACCTGTCCCGTGCCACCCGGGGTGGCGGCGATGAAGAGGAGAGTGCCGAAGGCTGGTTTCGGCCAGTGCGGCCGGTTGTTTCGCGGCCGTGACGCGTGCGTCGCGCGGGTTACGGGCACGTGAACCGCGGCCCGGACGGTGGGCCGGATGGGTTACCGTGCCGCCTCACCGCACCGCCCGTACCGCCTCACCGCACCGCCTCACCTAGGCGCCGCACCGCTCGGGCCCACGCGGGCCGCGCCCCACGCGGGCCGCGCCGACATGCCACCGACCGTGACGGCGGCGGCCGTCACGGTCGGTGGAGCCCTCCGGAGTCGCTCAGACCACCGAGACGAACTCCGGGATGTCCTGGACCACCCGCTCCTGGAGCCGGCTCACCGCGTCCACGCCCTGGAACCGGGCCGCCGCGGCCTCCGTGGTCTTGCGGACCCGGGAGTTCAGCCGCTCCGAGCGCACCTTGGTCGC
Organism: Kitasatospora sp. NPDC029367; assembly: GCF_055569135.1. Lineage (NCBI taxonomy): Bacteria > Bacillati > Actinomycetota > Actinomycetes > Kitasatosporales > Streptomycetaceae > Kitasatospora > Kitasatospora sp. NPDC029367. The sequence goes on along the minus strand of NZ_JBVHYH010000014.1, from coordinate 58,442 downwards.
GATGTCCACCGCCTGCTCGGCGTACCGCGCCGCCTCCTCGGCCTCCCGCTGCAGCAGGTGCACGCTGGCCATGCCGATCAGGTTGAAGGCGTACGACCGCACGTGGTCGTCGTCCTGCCGGAACAGGTCGACCGCGCGCTCCATCACCGGCGCCGACAGCGAGGCGTACAGCTGGGCGTTGTCCGAGTGGTACGCGAGGTCGCGGTAGGAGTGGGCGTTCTCGGCGTTCAGCTCGGCCGGCGAGAAGAACTTCAGCCAGTCCGGGTCGCCGTCACCGTCGCGGATGTCGGTGAAGGTGTCCTCGGACAGCCGGATCGCCCGGGCGCAGCGGTTCACCTCGCCGATGGTGGCGTAGGCGCGCGCCTCCATCGCGTACAGCAGGGACTGCTGGCGCGGGGTGGCGGTGTCCCGGCTGCCGTACTGCGCCAGGTGGATCAGCTCCAGGGCGTCCTCGCCGCGGTTGAGGTGGATCATCTGGCGGCTCATGTCGGTGAGGATCAGCGCGCCGAACGGGCGGTCGCCGGCCTCCTTGGCCGCGTGCAGCGCCAGCACGTAGTACTTCTGCGCGCTCGGGTGCATCCCGACGTCGTACGACATCCACCCGGCCAGGTGGGCGAGTTCGGCGGTGAGCCGGAACAGCCGCTTGGTGGTGGCCTCGTTGTACGTCTCCTGCAGCAGGTCGGTGACCTCGTGGAGTTGGCCGACCACGGCCTTGCGGCGCAGCCCGCCGCCGTTCTGGGCGTCCCACTGGCGGAACATGACCGTGGTCTGCTCCAGCAGTTCCAGCTCCGGCTCGGAGAGCCGGCCGGTGAACGCCTCGCCGCCGTTGGCCGCGGTGAGGATCGGGGTGGGGACGCCGGTCGGGCCGGGCGCGAGCCAGCGCTGCATCGGCTCGATCAGCGCGGCGCCGGCGGTCAGCGCGAGGGAGGTGCCGAGGAAGCCCCGGCGGTTGAGCATCAGGTCGCTGCGGGAGTAGTCGCTGATCAGCTGGACGGTCTGCGGGGCGCTCCACGGCAGGTCGACGCCGCCGCCGACGGTGGAGACCGGGATGGCGGCGCGCAGGCCGAGGTCCTCGACCGAGACCACCGAGCCGAAGCGCTCCGAGAACAGCTCGGACATGATCTTGGGGATCGGCTCGCGCGGCTGTTCACCGTCGAGCCAGCGGCGCACCCGGGAGGTGTCGGTGGACACGTGGTGGGCGCCGATCTGCCGGGCCCGGCGGTTGACCTGGCGGGCCAACTCGCCCTTGGACCAGCCGCTGCGGGCGAACCACGTGGTCAGCTTCTCGTTGGGTTGCTTCTCTGCCATGGGAACGTCCCCATCCCGCCCGGCCCCTGCGGGGCCCCCGATCGTGACCGCCCGACGGTTGCGGGCTCTTGCCAGACGTGCCGTGCCTGAGGTGTCGCGATGCCGCTCGTGCTGCCCTCGCGGTACCGCTCGTCGTACTGGTGTGCCATCGTTGCGGACGGTCCGTCAGATTCCCAACTCCCGTTCCCCGACGGCTCGGAGCAGGCGCTTCGACGACGTCCGTGTGCTGAACGTAGTGCCCCGCGAGGCACCCGTGGGAGCGGCCCTGGCGAAACGCCACCTTTCGCCACCCCCAGGAGTGAACCGAAGCTCAGGGGCACACGCTTGACTGGGTAGTCGCGACGGTCCGGCATATGCGGGCCGCCAAGTCCCCCGGCCAACCCCGGCAGACCCGGCAGACCCCGCAATCCATCGCAGTCCCAGGCGAGTTCGGCGCCCACTCGGGACGGCAACCGTCCCGCGCACACGACGATCCGGCATCGGCGCCGCCCCCACAAGGCGGCGCCCGAGGCGCACCACCGCAACAGGCGCACGCCAAGCGCTGCGCGCCGCCACCGCACCACGCACCACGCAACGGACAATCAACACACAGTCACCATCCCGTAACCATCGGCAACCAGAACCTGTTGGGGGAGGCATGGACAACCTGTTCGGCGAACTTCGACTGGGGCACCTGCGGCTGGCACCGCTGGGCGCGCGCCGCCGCACCAAGGTCACCGCGTCCCGGGCCGCCGCGGAGTACACCGGCCGCTGGGGCTGGACCGTCGCCACCGGCGAACCGGCCGCCGGCAGCACCGCCCCGACGCGCTGTCCCTGCGGCTCCCGGCGCTGCGCCGCCCCCGGCCTGCACCCCGTGCCCGGCACCACCGGGCGGGCCGACGCCGCCGACGCCGAGGGCTCGGTGCTGTTCCCCACCGGCCGCGCCTTCGACGTGCTGGACGTCCCCGAGCAGGCCGGCCTCCAGGCCCTGGTCCGGCTGGAGCGGATGGGCACCCAGGTCGGCCCGGTGCTGGCCCCGCCCACCGGCCGGCTCCAGTTCCTGGTCTCCGCCGGCACCGCCCGCCGGCTGCCCGACCTGCTGTACCGGATGGGCTGGGACGACGCCGCGCTCGACCTCACCTGCCACGGCGAGGGCAGCTACGTCGCCGCCCCGCCCACCGTGCTCGGCGAGCTCGGCCCGGTCCGCTGGCTGCGCCGCCCCACCCGCGACAACGCCGGCTGCCCGCCCGAGGCCCGGCTGCTGCTCGGCACCCTCGCGTACGCCTGCCACCGCAGCCGCGAGCGCACCGCCGAGCCCGCCTGGATCGCCTCGTGACACTGTGAATCGCCCGCTCGCCTCCGGGACGCTCTGATCCGGTGCCGACGGTCGGCGCTCCGGCGCTCGTACCTCGCTGGTCGCTTCTCCCTTTCGGCACCGGCGCGCCCCTTCGGCTCGGGGCGGCGGCCCTCCCCCGGGCACGCGAAAGGGCCCGCCCCCGAAGGAGCGGACCCCGACCGACACGGAAGTCCCGGTCAGTCCCCGATCAGCGCGTCCACGAACGCACCCGGCTCGAACGGCGCCAGGTCGTCCGCGCCCTCGCCCAGACCGATCAGCTTGACCGGCACGCCCAGCTCGCGCTGGACCGCGACCACGATGCCGCCCTTGGCGGTGCCGTCCAGCTTGGTCAGCACGATGCCGGTGATGTCCACCACCTCGGCGAACACCCGGGCCTGGATCAGACCGTTCTGACCGGTGGTGGCGTCCAGCACCAGCAGCACCTCGTCCACCGGGCCGTGCTTCTCGACGACCCGCTTGACCTTGCCCAGCTCGTCCATCAGGCCGGTCTTGGTGTGCAGCCGGCCGGCGGTGTCGATCAGCACGGTGTCGACGCCCTCGGCGATGCCCTCCTTGACCGCGTCAAACGCGATCGAGGCCGGGTCGCCGCCCTCCGGGCCGCGCACGGTGCGCGCGCCGACCCGCTCGCCCCAGGTCTGCAGCTGGTCCGCGGCGGCGGCGCGGAAGGTGTCCGCCGCGCCGAGCACCACGGTACGGCCGTCGGCGACCAGGACACGCGCCAGCTTGCCGGTGGTGGTGGTCTTGCCGACGCCGTTGACGCCGACGACCAGGACCACGGCCGGGCCCTCCTCGTGCTTGGTGGAGCGGACGGTGCGGTCGGCGTCCTTGCCGACCAGCTCGACCAGCTCCTCGCGCAGCAGGCCGCGCAGCTCCTCGGGGCTGCGGGTGCCGAGCACCTTCACCCGGGTGCGCAGCCGCTCGACCAGCTCCTGGGTCGGGGCGACGCCCACGTCCGCGGTGAGCAGGGTCTCCTCGATCTCCTCCCAGGTGTCCTCGTCCAGGTGCTCACGGGAGAGCAGCGAGAGCAGGCCCTTGCCCAGCGAGTTCTGCGAGCGGGAGAGCCGGGAGCGCAGCCGGACCAGCCGGCCGGCGGTGGGCTCGGGGACCTCGACGGCGGGCGCCGCCTCGGCCTCGGCCGGGGCCTCGACCACCACCTCCTCGGCGGCCTCGACGGCCTCGGGAAGCGGCACCTCCTCGATGGTGCGGCGGGGCTCCTCGGTCGGCGGCGCGGCCTCCTCGCCGACCTGGGGCTCCTGCGGGGTGGTCTTCGGCGCCGTGATGACCGGCGCCTGCGACTTCGGGGGCAGCTGCTGGCGTCGTCTGCCGGAAACGACGAGGCCGGCGATCGCGCCGACGGCGACCACGGCGATGACTACGGCAAGGATCACGTATTCCATAACCCGACCAGTATCCGTGACCGGAGCCGTTCCGGACCGCGGCGCGGCTAGACCGTCACCGTACGGAGGCCTGCCGGCCGCCGTTCCCCTCGCTCCCGGTGCCCCTCGCGCAGCCGCTGGCTGATCACCTGGGAGATCCCGTCGCCCTTCATGGTCACGCCGTACAGGGCGTCGGCGGACTCCATGGTCAGCTTCTGGTGGGTGATCACGATCAGCTGGGAGCTCTCCCGGAGCTCCTCCATGATCCCGACCAGCCGGCGCAGATTGGTCTCGTCCAGCGCCGCCTCCACCTCGTCCATCACGTAGAACGGGCTGGGCCGGGCCTTGAAGATCGCCACCAGCAGCGCCACCGCGGTCAGCGAGCGCTCGCCGCCGGACAGCAGCGACAGCCGCTTGACCTTCTTGCCGGGCGGACGGGCCTCCACCTCGACCCCGGTGGTGAGCATGTTGTCCGGGTCGGTCAGCACCAGCCGCCCCTCGCCCCCCGGGAAGAGCCGGGCGAAGACGCCCTCGAACTGGGCGGCGGTGTCGTGGTAGGCGGAGCTGAACAGCTGCTCGACCCGCTGGTCCACGTCCCGGACGATGTCCAGCAGGTCGCGCCGACCGCGCTTGAGGTCGTCCAGCTGCTCGCCGAGGAACTTGTGGCGCTCCTCCAGCGCGGCGAACTCCTCCAGCGCCAGCGGGTTGACCTTCCCCAGCTGCTGGTACGCCCTCTCGGCGGCCCGGAGCCGCTTCTCCTGCTCGGCCCGGACGTACGGGTACGGCTCCCCCGGCTCCCCCGTCCCCTGCCCGTCCTCCGCCGCCGCCGAGGGCGGGACGGGCCGGTCCGGCCCGTACGAGGCCAGCAGCTCGCCGCCGTCGATGCCGAACTCCTCCAGCGCGCGGGCCTCCAACTGCTCGATCCGCAGCCGCTTCTCGGCCCGCAGCACCTCGTCCCGGTGCCCGGCGTCGACCAGCTTGTCCAGCTCCTCCTTGAGCCCGCGCCCGTGTTCGCGGTGCTCCCGGAGCTCGCGCTCCCGCTCGGCGAGCGCCTGCTCGACGGCCGCGCGCCCGGCGTCCGCGCGGGCCAGCGAGACCTCCAGACAGGCGAGCAGCTGCCGGGCGCCCGCCGCGACGGCGTTCGCCACCCGGGCGTCGTGCTCGGCGCGCCGGCGGCGCTCGGCGGCCCGGGCGCGCGCCTCGCGCTCGGCGCGAGCGGCCCGGTCCAGCTGATCGGCCCGGCCGGCCAGGGCGCGGACCCGCTCCTCGTGGGTGCGCACCGAGAGCCGGGCCTCCAGTTCGGACTGCCGGGCGGCCGAGGCGGCCTCGGTGAGCCGCTGCTGCTCGGCCCGGTCCGGCTCGTCCTCCCCCGCCTCCGCCGACTCCTCGGCGACAGCCAGCCGTTCGGCCAGTTCCTCGGCGGTGGCGAGCAGTTCGGCCAGGCCCTGGTCGGCCCGCGCGGCGGCGGCCGAGAGCCGTTCGGCCTCCCCGGCGGCGGCCCGGGCCTGCCCGCCGAGCCGGCCGAGCGAGCCCGCCACCCGGGCCCGTTCCTGCTCGGCCCGGCGTCGCAGTTCGCCGAGCCGCTCCAGTTCGGCGGCCGACTCCCCTCGCAGTTCGGTGAGTTCGGCCAGCCGCCCGGCCGAGTCGGCGCAGCGCAGGTCGAGTTCCGCGATCGCCCGGGCGGCCCGGTCCACCGCCGCCCGGGTCTCCAGCTCGCTGGGCGCGCCGGCGGAGCCGCCCTGGGCGAAGCCGGCACCCAGCCGGTCGCCCTCGGCGGTGACGGCGGACAGTTCGGGGCGTTCGGCGATCAGCCGCAGTGCCCGGTCCAGGTCGGCGACCACGGCCACCCCGGCCAGCCGGTTGTGCACGGCGGCGATCAACTCGGCCGGGCCACTGACCAGTTCGGCGGCCCAGCGGGCTCCTTCGGGCAACTCGCCCTCGGCCCGCGGCAGTTCCGCGGACCCGGCGACCAACAGCGCGGCCCGCCCGGCGTCCTGGGCGCGCAGCAGCCGCAGTGCCCCGGCGGCGGCGCCGGGCGAGTCGACCGCGACCGCGTCGGCGGCTGCCCCGAGCGCGGCGGCGAGCGGCACCTCGAAGCCGGGCTCGATCCGCAGCAGCGCGGCGGCCGGGCCGAGCACACCGGTCAGCCGCTCCCCCGCGTCCAGCAGCGCGCCGGTGCCGTCCTTGCGGCGCAGCCCGAGCGAGAGCGCCTCGTGCCGTGCGGTCAGCGCGGCCCGCTCGCGTTCGGCGGCGGCGGCCGCGTCCCGGGCCGCCGCCAGCTCCCGTTCGACCTCGGCCAGGCCGGCCCGGGCCCGCTGGTAGTCGTCCTCGGCCCGTCCGTCCTCGGCGGCCGAGCCGTCGACCTGCTGCTGGAGCTCCTCCAGTTCGCCCTGGGCGGCCTCGGCACGCAGCAGGGCCTCGTCCCGGGCCTCGGTGAGCCGGCCGAGCTCGGCCTGGGCCGAACCGGCCCGGGAGCGGGCGGCCGCGGCCTGTCCCTGGAGCCGGGCCAGGCCCTCCCGGCGGTCGGCGATGGCCCGGGCGGCGTCCCGCAGCCGGCGTTCCTCGTCCGCCAGCGCGCGCTCCAGTTCGCCCTTGTGCTCGACCGCCTCGGCCAGCGCGTACTGGGCCTCCTCCAGCGCCTCGGCGAGCGCGGCCTCCTCCTCGCGGACCCGCTGGGCCTCCCGTTCCAGCTCCTCCGGGTCCCGGCCGCGCCGTTCCTCGGCCGTGCTCCCGGCGACGGCGTGCCGGGCCCGGGCCTCGGCCAGCCCGATCGTGCCGCGGGTGCGTTCGGCGAGCGCGGAGAGCCGGTACCAGGTCTGCCGGGCGGCCTCCAGGCCCGGCCCGAGCTGCTGGACCTGCGCCTCCAGGACGCGTTCGCGCTGCACCGCGCGGGCCAGTTCCTGTTCGACGGTGGTCCGGCGCAGCCGCAGGGCCAGTTCGTCGGCGACCTCGGCCTCGACGGCCCGGCGCAGGGCCAGCAGGTCGTCGGCGAGCAGCCGCAGCCGGGCGTCGCGCAGGTCGGCCTGGATGCCGGCGGCCCGGCGGGCGACCCTGGCCTGCTTGCCGAGCGGGCCGAGCTGGCGGCGCAGTTCGGCGACCAGGTCCTGGACCCGGTTGAGGTTGGTCTGCATCGCGTCCAGCTTCCGCAGCGCCTTCTCCTTGCGCTTGCGGTGCTTGAGGACGCCGGCCGCCTCCTCGATGAAGGCGCGCCGGCCCATCGGGTCGGCGTGCAGGACGGAGTCGAGCTGGCCCTGCCCGACGATGACGTGCATCTCGCGGCCGATGCCGGAGTCGGAGAGCAGTTCCTGGATGTCCAGCAGGCGGCAGGTCTCGCCGTTGAGCGCGTACTCGCTGCCGCCGTTGCGGAACATGGTCCGGGTGATCGTCACCTCGGCGTAGTCGATCGGCAGGGCGCCGTCGGTGTTGTCGATGGTGAGGCTGACCTCGGCGCGGCCCAGCGGGGCGCGCCCGCTGGTCCCGGCGAAGATCACGTCCTCCATCTTGCCGCCGCGCAGCGACTTGGCGCCCTGCTCGCCCATCACCCAGGACAGCGCGTCCACCACGTTGGACTTGCCGGAGCCGTTCGGGCCGACCACGCAGGTGATGCCCGGTTCGAAGCGCAGGGTGGTGCTGGAGGCGAAGGACTTGAACCCGCGCAGCGTCAGACTCTTCAGGTGCACGCGGCCGGTCCCCTCATTCGCTCACGACGGGAACCGACTGTATCCGGAGTCCGACACGACGAAGGGACGCCACATCCGGGCGTCCCTTGCAAAGCTGCATCCCTTTCGGGGCGGCTCAGTGCACAGCGGCGTCGATCTGGGAGACCGGGGCGGGGCTCAGGTCAGAGCCGGCTCCCGCTGGTCCAGATCGATGCTGTTGAGCAGCGAGTGCTCGTCAGCGACAGCGGTGAGCGCGTCGTTCTCAGCCTGCATCCGAAGGAGCTCGGACTCCAGATCCTGGACGCGCTGCTGAAGCCGTCGCATCTCGGAGAGCATTCGCGGGTCGGGGCCGCCGACGTACCCGAGAAGCGCCTTTGCCATGATGAATGGTCCTCCACGCTGAGTGACCGAACCGGAACGGTACAGGTCTAGGGGGAAGGGGGACGCACGCGCGGCGCGCACCGGAAGTGCTGGCTGGGCACTACGACACAAGCGCCGTGAGCTGGGCTCACGAGAGCATGCGCCTGCCGGGGAACGCGATCGTGTGCGCGGGCTTCAAGCGTCTCACCAAAGACGGAAAGGGTCAACACGATCACCGCACGCTACCGCGCCCCTGTCACCTGCCCGGCGGTGTCGTCACGCCTGGGGGTCTCGGGCCCGGGTCCACCACGTGCTCGTGGATCATCGTTCGATGCGGAGTCAACCACGAGTCTGCCCGAATGGCAACCGTATGACACCGACGGTTACGGATCATTTCCGGGAGGCGACGGCGGCGCCCTGCCGCGAGACGGCTCAGCGGATCTCGAAACCCTCGTAACCTGCGCCGACGGCGGTCCAGATCTCCGTCACCCCGCTCACCGCGCCGGGCGTGTCGGGACCGCGCAGCAGGGCCAGCAACTCCTCGCAGTCGGCGGCCAGGCCCTCGGCCACCACCTGCACCCGGCCGTCGCCGAGGTTGCTCGCGTAGCCGGTCAGGCCGATCTCCAGCGCCCGCGCCCTGGTCCACCAGCGGAACCCGACCTGCTGGACCTTCCCCCGGACCCAGGCGGTCACCCGGACCGGTTCATCACTGTGGGCATCACGACCGTGCATGCCCCCGACCCTAACGGGCCCCGGGGCGGGTCACAGCTCCACCGGGCCCTCGACCGACCAGCCCGGGGTGTGCACCTCGGCGTGCAGTTCGCCGCGGCGGGCCTCCCGGCCGCAGGTGCGGCAGACCCAGGCCGGGTCGAAGGGATGCGGCTCGTGGTCCGCCGGGGCGTGGGCGAAGGTCACCGGGGAGTCCGGCAGCAGCCAGCGGTCGCCCCAGGTGCGCAGTGCGTGGGCGAGCGGGGCGAGGTCCCGGCCGGCCTCGGTGAGGTGGTACTCGTAGCGCGGCGGCCGCTCGCTGTACGGGCGGCGCTCGACCACCCCGGCCTCCTCCAGCGCCCGCAGCCGCGCGGTCAGCCGGTCGCGCGGGGCGCCGGTGTTGCGGGCGATCCGGTCGAAGCGGTGGTTGCCGTAGAACAGCTCGCGCACCGCCAGCAGCGCCCACTTCTCCCCGACCACCTGGAGCGCCGCGGCCATCGAGCAGGGCCGGCCGGGCACGGCGGCGGGGGCGGTGGTGTCGGGGGTCACAGCGCCAGCCTGCCACAGCGGGTTCCGTTCTCAAACCCTCCGACAACCCTTCGACAACCCTCCGACCCTGCCGGGGACGGCGAACGGCCCCGCCGGTCGGAACCGGCGGGGCCGTGGGGATCGCGGACGGATCAGTGGGTCAGCGGGTCACCAGTCCCCGCCGCCACCGCCGCCGAAGTCGCCGCCACCGCCCCAGTCGCCACCGCTGAAGTCGGAGGCGTTGAAGTCGGCGCCGGTGAAGTCGCCGCCCTCGTACTGGTCCTGGTAGCCGCCGTGGCCGCCCTCCATCATCGGGGCCGCCGCGTAGGCCGGGGTGCTCATCATCGAGCCGAGCATGGTGCCGACCAGCAGGCCCGGCAGCAGGCCGCCGCCGAAGCCGCTGTAGTACCCGCCCGCGTAGGGCGCGTAGGCCGGGCCGGCGTTCCAGTACGGCTGGGGACCGTGCTCGGTGTCGACGGTGCGCACCGCCGGGTCGAGGCCGGCCGCCACCCGGTCCGCGTCGGCCTGGCAGACCGGGACGGCGCGGGCGGAGCCGCCGGCCGGGGCCCAGTCGACGTCCTTGACGGACGGGCCGTGCCGCGGGTCCATGAAGCACGGGGGGCGCCGCTCGGGCAGCGGGCGCTTCTCGCGCCGGGCGGCCAGGGTGGCCAGCTGGAACCGGCCGTCCTCGATCGCCTCGGTGACCTGCTTGACGTCCTCCGGCTTCTTGGCCTCGTTCATCAGCCGCTTGGACTTCTCGTACGAGTCCAGGGCGTGGCCGTAGTCGGTGCGCTGGGCGTCGTCGGCGTCGGCGGCGCGCGGGTCGAAGTCGAGCCGCTCCAGCTCGACGCCGAAGGCGGTGATGTCCTCGTCCACGACCCGGCGCAGCTGCTCCAGCTCGGCCCGGGCCTGCTCCTCCTTGCGCTTCTTGGCGCGGCGGAAGAGGAAGAAGACACCGGCGCCGGCCAGCGCCACCAGCAGGACCGGGATGATCACCCAGGCGATCGAGGTGCTGTGGTTGACCCCGGTGCCCTTGGTCTGCGGGGCGGCCTGGTCGACGAAGTCGTTCAGGGTCGCGTTGATGTCGCCCTTGTCGGCGCGCAGGACGGCGCCCGAGATCCGCGAGGCGACGCCGGGGGCCATCGCCCCGCGGTCGGCGTAGGCCTGGAACTCGTTTCCGCGCCAGACCCCGTAGACGCCGTCGATGCCCACCAGGGTGCGCAGGTCGGTGGCGATGGTGGCCTTGTTGGCGGCCTCGGGGACCACCGCGATGAAGATCGGCTTGTCGGCCTTCTCGATCTTCTTGGTCAGGGCGTCCGCCTGCGCCTGGCTGAAGCGGTCCTGCATCGCCGGGGCGACGTAGACCTGGCCCTTCTTGAGGGTGGCCGCGGCATCGCTCAGACCGCCGACCGCGGAGGCCGCCGGGGCGAACATGAGCAGCAGCCCGAGCAGCGCCGCCACCAGGGCAAGTGGCCCGGCGCCCCGGGAACGTCGTGCAAGGGTTCTCATAAACCCCGACGCTACCGCGACCGGCGGCGGAGCACGCCATACCCTTCGCATACTGGTTACGACAGGGTTCCCCGCCGTCCGCCGGGGCGGCTCCCCTTCTCACGGATGACATTTCCCCCAGTCGACCCGGAGACGGGTGGGGCGCGAACCACCTGAGGCGGCCGGACGTACGTCCCGGCAGGCCCGGGGGCGCTGCGGAGGCCGCTCCGGCGCCGCTCGAGGGGGCGTCCCGACCGTACCGTGCGACGGGGGAGACTGTTCCCGGACCGCTGGTCCCATTACCTCTTCTTGACCCAACTCCCGATCGGAGCGCTCGGTGATCATCGGCCTCGTCACGGCCGTGGCGGCATCCGCCTGCTACGGCACCGGCTCGGTCCTCCAGGCCGTCGGATCCCGCCGCTCGGCCCGGGAGGAGGCGGCCAAGGGCGCCGCAGGCTCGACCACCGAGCACGGCGGCCCGAGCCTGTCCTCCACCGCCAAGGCCGCCGTGACCTGGGAGTTCATCACCGGCACGGTGCTCGACCTGATCGGCTTCGGGCTCGGCGCGCTGGCCGCGCGGCTGCTGCCGCTGTTCCTCTCCCAGACCATCATCAGCGCCAACCTGGTGATCACCGCGGTGCTCAGCATCAAGCTGCTGGGCATCCGACTCAAGCAGCTGGAGTGGGCCTCGATCGGCGTGCTCTGCTCGGCCCTGGTGCTGCTGGCGGTCTCGGCCGGCCCGGAGGGCGGCCACCACGCGTCGATGGCCTTCCACTGGGGGCTGCTGATCATCACCACCGTGCTGCTGGCCGGCGGCAGCCTGCTGGTGCGCCGGATGGGCTCCAAGGGAGCGATCGTCGCCGGTCTGCTCTCCGGCCTCGGCTTCGGCGCGCTGGGCGTCGGGGTGCGCATCCTGAACGGCGTGGAGCCCTTCGACCTGGTCCGGCTGATCTCCGACCCGGCGCTCTACGCGGTCCTGGTCGGCGGCCTGGGCGGCATGTACGTGCACACCGTGGCGCTGCAGCTCGGCTCGGTGAACGGCGCCACCGCCGCCCTGGTGGTCGGTGAGACGGTGCTGCCGGGCGCGGTCGGCGTGCTCTGGCTCGGCGACTCCTCCAAGGCCGGCCTGGGCTGGCTCGGGGTGGCCGGCTTCCTGCTCGCGGTGGTCTCCGCGGTCGGTGTCGCCTACTTCGGTCAGGACACCCACGGCAGCCCCGGCGGGACGCCCGCCGACCACCCTGAACTCGCCCACAAGTAGCGGGAGTCAGCCCCCGCCGCCGGTCCGCGGCACGCGCTGGCAGCGGGGGCAGAAGTAGCTGGACCGGTTCATCCAGGCGGCCCGCCGGATCGCGGTGCCGCAGCGGCGGCAGGGCTCGTCCTCGCGGCCGTAGGCGTCGAGGTCCCGGGAGAAGTAGCCGCTCTCGCCGTTCACGTTGACGTAGAGGCTGTCGAAGCTGGTGCCGCCCACGGCCAGCGCGGCCGTCATCACGGCCCGGGCGTTGGCCAGCAGCAGCTCGGACCGCGGGCGGGTGAGGGTCGCGGTCGGCCGGTCGTAGTGCAGCTTGGAGCGCCACAGCGCCTCGTCGGCGTAGATGTTGCCGACGCCGCTGATCAGGGTCTGGTCGAGCAGGGCGCGCTTGACGGTGGTGCGCTTGGCGCGCAGCGCGGCGACGAAGGCCGCGTCGTCGAAGCGGGGGTCGAGCGGGTCGCGGGCGATGTGCGCGATGGAGCGCGGGGTGCCCTCGGCGTCCTCCTCGGCCTCCTCGACGGCCAGGCCGCCGAAGGTCCGCTGGTCGACGAAGCGCAGCTCGCGTCCGCCGTCGGCGAAGCGCAGCCGGACCCGCAGATGGGTCTCGTCCGGCACCGTCGGGTCCTGGACGAGGAGTTGGCCGCTCATCCCGAGGTGGCCGATCAGCGAGGATCCGGCGCCCGGGCCGCCCAGCGGCACCCAGAGGTACTTGCCGCGGCGCTGCGCGGCACCGAGGACGCTACCGGTCAGCCGGTCCGCGAAGTCGGCCGCGCCGCCCGGCTGGCGGCGGACCGCGCGCGGGTGCAGCACCTGGACGTCCGCGACGGTGCGCCCGGCGACCCAGTTCGCCAGACCTCGGCGGACGACCTCGACCTCGGGGAGTTCGGGCACGTGAACAGGCCTCCTGCGTACGACGATCCGGCAGGAGGAAAGGCTACTCGGCGATCAGGCCCCGGCGGGAAGCCGGTCGGCGTACTTCTCCTTGATCGCGCGCCAGGCGCTCTCGGCGGCCTTCTGCTCGGCTTCCTTCTTCGAGCGGCCGACGCCGCTGCCGAAGTCCTCGCCGGCCACCCGGGCCGCCGCGGTGAAGGTCTTCTCGTGGTCCGGACCGGACTCCATGACCACGTACTCGGGCACGCCGATGCCCACCGAGGCAGTGAGCTCCTGGAGGCTGGTCTTCCAGTCCAGTCCGGCACCCAGCTGAGAGGACTCCTCGATCAGCGGGTCGAAGAGGCGGTGGACGAACTCGGTCGCCGCCTCCAGACCGCGGTCCAGGTAGACGGCCCCGATCACGGCCTCGACGGTGTCGGCGAGGATCGACGACTTGTCGCGGCCGCCGGTCCCCTCCTCGCCCTTGCCGAGGCGGATGAAGGTGCCGAGTTCCAGGCCCCGGCCGACGTCCGCGAGCGCGCGGGAGTTGACCACCGCGGCGCGCAGCTTGGCGAGCGTGCCCTCCGGGACGTCCGGGTGGACGCGGTAGAGGGTGTCCGTCACCACCAGGCCCAGCACCGAGTCGCCGAGGAACTCCAGGCGCTCGTTGGTGGGCAGACCCCCGTTCTCGTACGCATACGAGCGGTGGGTCAGGGCACGTACCAGAAGGGCGCGCTCGAGCGTGTACCCGAGGCGCCCTTCCAGGACGTCGTATTCGGTCGAAGCCGGCCCACCGGCCTTGCCGCTGCCCGAAGAACCCTTCGAGGCAGAGGACGCCTTGCGGGTGGAGTTACCGTCCGACATCGATCCGTGCACCCCGCCGATCAGACCGAGAGGACCTGGCGGCGGTTGTACGTGCCGCAGCTGGGGCACGCGATGTGGCCGAGCTTCGGCTCGTGGCAGCGGTCGCACGCCACGAGGGCCGGAACGACGGCCTTCCAGTTGGAACGGCGGTGGCGCGTGTTGCTGCGCGACATCTTCCGCTTCGGAACAGCCACGGCTACTTCTCCTGGTTCTCGGCGGCACCCTCACGGGTGTCGCTGTTCTTGATCCCGTCACCCTCGTCGCCGGGGGCGGCGGAGAGTCCCTGCAGAGCCGCCCACCGGGGGTCGGCGGCCTCGTGGTGGTGCGCCGGGTCGTCGCTCAGGCGCGCTCCGCACTCGGAGCACAGGCCCAGGCAGTCTTCCTGGCACACCGGCTGCAGCGGCAGTGCGAGCACCACCGCGTCACGCAGCACCGGCTGGAGGTCGAACAGGTCGCCCTCCAGGCGGTAAGTCTCTTCTTCCGAGTCCTCGTCGAGGTCCTCGGTCCCGGTGGTCCGGGCGCGGTGACGCTCGTCGGACTCCGGGTAGTAGTACAGCTCCTGGAAGTCCACGTCGATGTCGAAGTCGACAGGCTCCAGGCACCGGACGCACTCGCCCTCGACGTGGGCGTCGGCGGTGCCGGTGACCAGCACGCCCTCGACCACGGACTCCAGGCGGAGCTCCAGCTCGATCGGGCTCTTCTCCGGAACGCCGATCACGTCGATGATCCCGAGGCCCTCGGGGGCCTCCAGGGTCCGGCTCACCTTGCGCATCGAGCCCGGGCGACGGCCGAGCTCGTGCGTGTCGAACACGAGGGGGTCGCGGTGGTCGAGGCGGTTCAAGGTGTCCTGACTTCCATAGGGATCAACGCCGTGCTCCCCATCACGCGCCGGCGTTGCGAGGGCAAGCCGACAGCCGGACATGGGGATGCCGGAGTGGTCAGACTACCGGAGTCTCCCGTCAGGCCCAACTTCGGTCCCGTCGGGAGGCTCCGGGCGGCTGCTCAGCGGCCGCCGAGCTCCCTCAGCCTGGTCATGTCGATCATGCTGGTGTCGAAGAAGCTGGTCTCGTCCAGGTTCTGCTGCTGCTGGTGCGGCACGGCCGGGGGCAGCGCGGGCTGCTGCGGGTAGGCGTAGCCGTCGTACGGCTGGGCCGAGTAGCCGTCCTGCTGCTGCGGATAGCCGTAGGCGTCCTGCTGCTGGCCCTGGTGCTGGCCCTGGTGCTGCTGGCCCTCGTAGTGGGGCTGCTGCTGCGGGTAGCCGCCCTGCTGGTGGCCCCACTGGGTGTTGTACGGGTCGCCCTGGCCGGCCGGGTCGAAGCCGCCCCCGTACACCTCGGCGTACTGCCCGGTCTGGTGCTGGCCGGTCTGGTGCTGCTGCTGGTGCTGGTCGCCCTGGTGCTGGGCGACCGCCGCGTACTGGTCGGCGCCGGGGGCCTGCCAGCCCGCCGCGGCCGGGGTCTGTTCCGGCCAGGTCTGCTGCTGGGGGACGTCCTCGCGGTACCAGGCGAGGTCGGCGCCGTCGGCGTCCGCGGCGAAGCCGGCGGCCACCGCCTCGGCGCGCTCCTTGGCCTGCTGGGCCTCGTCGGCGGCGGCCAGGTAGGCACCCAGGTCGTCGATCGGCTTCTTGCCGAGCAGCTTGTCCCGGCCCTTGCCGACGGCCTCCAGGGTCGCGCTGAGCACGTTCTCCAGCGTGGCGAGCTTCACGTCGACGTACTCGTCGACCTCGGGGCTCGGGGTGTGCCGCTGCGGCTGGAACTCCTCGCCGTCACTCTCGGCCTCGGCCTCGAAGCCGGCCTCGCCGCGCAGCTTGGTCCGGCCGCGGCCGACCGCGCCGAGCGTCTTGGTCAGCACGACCTCGAAGTTGGCGAGCTTGCTGTCCACGTAGTCGTCGGCCTCGGCGCGCTGGGCCTCGACCTCGGCGCGGGCCTCGGCCAGGATCCGGTCGGCCTCGGCCTGGGCCCGGCGGACCACCTCGGTGTCGGAGATCAGCGAACCGCGCTCGGAGTGCGCGCCCTGGATGATCCGGTCCGCCTCGGCCTGGGCCTCGGCCACCACCTGCTCGTGGTCGGCCATCACCGACTGGGCCTGGGCGAGTTCGGCGGGCATGGCCGCCTTGAGGTCGTTGAGCAGGCCGATCAGCTCGGCCCGGTTCACCACGCAGGAGGCCGACATCGGCATCGAGCGGGCGTTCTCGACCGCCGCCACGATCTCGTCGACCTTTTTCTGCACGTCCACGGGGCTTCGTCTTTCCGTGTGCCGCCGACGGTCCGGCGGAGGCAGGCCCGGCGCGGTGCACCTCACCGCAGGGCAGGACTACAGACTGTACGGCCCCCGCGCGGCGAGCTCACAACGCCTGCGCCGAACCGGCCTCCACCGTCCCGGACAAGTCATGACGAACCGGCAGAAAAGGACCCGGCCCGCCCTCCGGCCCTACTGCTCGGCCTTACGCTCCGCGATCCGCTCCACCAGCCGGCGGTGCACCGTCTCCGGCAGCAGGTGCGAGACGTCGCCGCCGTACGAGGCGACCTCCTTGACCAGCGTCGAGGAGAGGAAGCTGTACGTCGGCGAGGTCGGCAGGAAGAGCGTCTCCACGCCGGTCAGGCCGTGGTTCATCTGGGCCATCTGCAGCTCGTAGTCGAAGTCGCTGACCGCCCGCAGGCCCTTGATGATCGCCGGGATGCCGCGATCCCGGCAGTAGTCCACCAGCAGGCCGTGGTGCGACTCGACCACCACGTTCCCGAACGGGACGGTGACCTCCTCGATCAGGCCGATCCGCTCCTCGACGGTGAACATGCCCTGCTTGTTGCGGTTGATCAGGACCGCGACATGCACCACGTCGTACAGCTTGGAGGCCCGCTCGATGATCTCCAGATGGCCCTTGTGGATCGGGTCGAACGAACCGGGGCAGACGGCTCGGCGCATGGCGTGTGTGCTCCCTCGTGGGGTGACGGCTGCTGCGGGCCGCGGCCCGCTACTCCTGCTCGCTGGCCTCGGCGGCGGCGCGACCGTACCAGAGCGTGCCCTCGCCGTAGCGGCGGGAGCGCAGCACCTCGAAGCCCTCGGGCCAGCCGAACTCGCCGCCACGGGTGCTGCGCTCCACGGTGACGAGTGCGTCCTCCGCGAGCCAGCCCCCAGCCGACAGTGTGATCAGCATCTCGCGCACCTCGTCGTCCGTCACCACGTACGGCGGGTCGAGGAACACCAGGTCGTACCGGGTCTGCGGGGGCGGCCCGGCGATCACCTTCTCGGCCCTGGCCGCCCGGACCTCCGCGCCCGGCAGGCCGATCGTGCGGACGTTCTCCCGGATCACCCGGGCCGCCTGGGCGTCCGCCTCGACCAGCAGGACGTGCTCGGCGCCGCGCGAGAGCGCCTCCAGGCCGACCGCGCCCGATCCGCCGAACAGGTCCAGCATCCGAGCCCCGTGCAGGGTGCCGCGGAACGCCTCCAGGGTGGAGAACATCGCCTCGCGGGCCTTGTCGGAGGTCGGGCGGGTGCCCCGGCCGGGCGGTACGGCCAGCCGGCGGCCGCCGGCCGCCCCGGCGATCACGCGGGTCATGGTGGTGGAAGGTCCTTTCGTCGCTGCCCGACCACGCTATCCCGCCCCGGCGGCGAGCGGACAAGCGCCGGTGGGCGGGCGCGTCACGGCCGGGGCCCCGCCGACGGGTCGGCGGGGCCCCGGAGCGCACTCGCTAGCTCGCCTCGGAGCCCGCCCCCTGGCTCGGGACCGCCGCGCCGAGCAGCGCCGGCGAGGCGTAGCGGGACCAGGACAGGCAGCCGTCGGGCGGGCAGAACTCGGGGCGGCGCGGGTCGTGCCCGAGCTCGCGCAGCTTGGTCCGGACGGAGTCGGGCGTGCGGCCGAAGCGGGCGGCGATCCGGGCGACGGTCTCGCCGTCGTGGAAGCGCCGGACCAGCTCCTCCTCGTGCTGCGGCACCCACGGGGCGCCGTGCCCCGGGTACAGCTCGCGCAGCACGTCGCGGTCGGGGATGGGTTCGGCGACATCGGCGACGATCGCCAGCGCCCGCAGCGCGCGGTTGAGCGCGATCCGCAGCGAGGCGACGTCCTCGACCGGCAGGCGGAGCTTGCCCGAGGCGAGCGGCGCGGCGGCCGCCCCCTCGCGCCAGCCGGTCAGGGTGAGGGTGACCTCGCGGTCGTCGTCGCTGGCGAGTTCGATCCGGAAGACCTTGTCGCCCAGCGGGAGCTCGTTGAGATGACGGAATGCCATGGCAGGACCCCCAAGTGTCGTGCCAGGAACGCACCTTGGGGGTGCGCCCTGAACAACTACATTCTCTCCCGGGGGTCTGACAGTCCGGCGGTGCCGGAACCCGCTCAGCCCTTCTCCCGCTCAGCCCTTCTCCATGTAGGCCGCGCGGTCCTCGTCGAGCAGGCTCTCCAGGGCGGTGCGCAGGTCCGGGTGGGCGGCCAGCTCCGGGTCCTCGGCGACCAGCCGGGTGGCCTCGGTCCGGGCGGTCAGGATGACCTCCTCGTCCTCCAGCACCGACAGCACCTTGAGCGAGGACTTCACCCCGGACTGGGCCTGGCCCAACACATCGCCCTCGCGGCGCTGTTCGAGGTCGATCCGGGAGAGCTCGAAGCCGTCCAGGGTGCCGGCCACCGCGTCCAGCCGGGCCCGGGCCGCACTGCCGCCGGGCATCTCGCTGACCAGCAGGCACAGGCCCGCCGCGCTGCCCCGGCCGACCCGGCCGCGCAGCTGGTGGAGCTGGGAGACGCCGAAGCGGTCGGCGTCCATGATGACCATCACCGTGGAGTTGGGGACGTTGACGCCGACCTCGATGACCGTGGTGGCGACCAGCACGTCCACCTCCCCGGCGGCGAACCGGCGCATCACGTCGTCCTTGGCGTCGGGGGCGAGCCGGCCGTGCAGGATCTCCACCCGCAGTCCGGCCAGCGGGCCCTGCACCAGCTTCTCGGCGGTCTCCACCACCGAGAGCGGGGGCCGCCGTTCGTCGCTCCCGGCACCGGCGTCGGCGTCGCCGACCTCCTCGAAGTCCTCCTCGGCCGCCTTGCGCCTCTTCCTGGTGGCCTTCGGGTCGGCGGCCGGCTCCTCGTCACCGATCCGGGGGCAGACCACGTACGCCTGGTGGCCCTTGCCGACCTCCTCGCGGACCCGCTCCCAGGCCCGGGTGAGGAAGTTGGGCTTCTCCAGCGCGGGGACGACATGGGTGGAGATCGGCGAACGGCCGGCCGGGAGCTGGTCCAGGACGGAGGTCTCCAAGTCCCCGAAGACGGTCATCGCGACGGTGCGCGGGATCGGGGTCGCGGTCATCACCAGCAGGTGCGGCGGCTGCCGGCCCTTGGCGCGCAGCGCGTCCCGCTGCTCGACGCCGAAGCGGTGCTGCTCGTCCACCACGACCAGGCCGAGGTCCTGGAACTCGACCTTGTCCTCGATCAGCGCATGGGTGCCGATGACGAGCCCGGCGTCCCCGCAGACCATGTCCAGCAGCGCCTGGCGGCGGGCGGCGGTGCCCATCGAGCCGGTCAGCAGCACCACCCGGGTGGCGTGCTCGGAGCCGCCGAGCATCCCGCCCTCGGCGAGGTCGCCCATCATCTCGACGATCGAGCGGTGGTGCTGCTGGGCCAGCACCTCGGTGGGCGCGAGCAGCACGGCCTGGCCGCCGGCGTCCACCACGGTGAGCATGGCCCGCAGCGCCACCAAGGTCTTGCCGGAGCCGACCTCGCCCTGGAGCAGCCGGTGCATCGGGTGCTCGGTGGCCAGGTCGGCGGCGATCTCGGCGGACACCTTCCGCTGGCCCTCGGTGAGGGTGAACGGCAGCCGGGCGTCGAAGGCGTCCAGCAGGCCGCCGGCCCGGGGCGCCCGGGGCTTGGCCGGCAGCGCGGAGTCGGCGGCCCGTCGCTGGGCGAGGGCGACCTGGAGGACGAAGGCCTCGTCCCAGCGCAGCCGGCTCTGGGCGCGCTCGCGGTCGGCCTGGCTGCGCGGGCGGTGGATCAGCTCCAGCGCCTCGGGCAGCGGGATCAGGTCGTGGCGCTCGCGCAGTTCGGCGGGCAGCGGTTCGCCGACGTCACCGAGGTGCTTGGTGAGCGCGGTCTCGATGCAGATGGACAGCTTCCAACTCGGCATCTGGGCGCTGGCGCCGTACACCGGGATGAGCCGGCCGGCGAACTGCTTCGCCGCGTCGGAGCCCGCCTCCTCGTCCAGCAGCTGGTAGTCGGGCGAGACCAGCTGACGGCTGCGGTTGAAGACCCCGACCTTGCCCGCGAACAGGCCCTGGGCGCCGGCCTTGAGCTCCTTCTGCCGCCAGCCCTGGTTGAAGAAGACCAGCGAGAGCCGGCTGCGGCCGTCGGTGACGACCACCTCCAGCCGGTCGCCCTTACGGCCGCGGAACGGGATCAGGGTGACCTTCTCGATCCGGGCCAGCACGGTGACGTGCTCGTCGACCTCCAGCTCGTCCAGGCTGGTGAGCTGGCCGCGCTCGACGTAGCGGCGGGGATAGTGGTGCAGCAGGTCCCCGACCGTGCGCAGCTTGAGACTGTCGGCGAGCACCTTCGCGGTGCGGTCGCCGACGAGCTTGGTCAGTGGTTCATCGAGAGCGCCCATCAGGCCCTTGTTTACACCAAGGCACCGACGAACCGGGCAACCGACGAACCGCCGTAGGGGCGCTACTCCACCCCGATGAGCAACGGTGTGAACTCCTGGCCGCCGTGGAAGACCACCGAGTCCACCTCCGGCCGCTGCTGGCGGACGTGCGCCACCAGCCGGTCGGCGAGCGCCCGGTCGGCGCCCTCGCCGAGGATCAGGGTGACGAGTTCGCCGCCCGCGCCGAGCATCCGGTCGAGCACGCTCTCGCCGACCTCGGCCAGTCCGGCGCCGATCACCGCGACGTCCCCGTCGATCAGGCCGAGCACGTCGCCGGCCTGGCAGACCCCGGCCATGGTCCAGGACTCCCCCTCGGCGACGGCGAGTTCGGCGTACCGGGTGGCCCCGGCGGCGGAGGTCATGGCGACCACGTCCTCGTCGAAGCGGCGCCCGCCCTCGTGCACGGCGAGCGCGGCCAGGCCCTGCACCGGCGAGCGGGTGGGCAGGACGGCGATCCGCACGCCCTCCTCGCGCAGCTGGTCGGCGGCGGCCCCGGCGGCGGCCCGCAGTTCGGGGTCGTTGAGCAGCAGCACCACCTCGCGGGCGGCCGAGCCGCGGACGGCGTCGGCGAGTTCGGCGCTGGCCGGGCGGCGGTCCGGGTCGGCGTGCAGGACGACGGCGCCGGCCTGCTCGCACAGTTCGGCCAGCCCGTCGCCGGACACCACCGAGAGCACCGCCCGGGTCCGTTCCTCGCGCTCGCCGCGTTCGGCCGCGGTGCCGGCCCGGGCGGCGGCCTCGGCGAAGTGGGTGATCCGGATCTGGTGCGGGCGCCCGGCCTCGACCCCGGCCTCGACGGCGGCCCCCGCGTCGTCCACGTGGACGTGCACGTTCCACAGGCCGTCGCCGCCGCCGATCACCAGCGAGTCGCCGAGCCCGCCGAGCCGCTCGCGCAGCGCGGGCAGCGCCTCGTCCTCGGCGTCCAGCAGGTAGATGACCTCGAAGGCGGGGTGCCCGGGGCCCGGCGGCCGGACGTGCGCCGGGCAGCTCTCCACCGCCCGGACGTCCCCGCGCAGCGCGACCGGCCCCATCGGCTGCTGCCCGGCGACGGCGTCGGCGAGCGCGCCGAGGACGGCCACCAGGCCGCGCCCGCCGGCGTCCACCACCCCGTTCTCGGCCAGCACGGCGAGCTGCTCGGGGGTGTGCCGCAGGGCGTCCCGGGCGGCCCGGTAGGCGGTGTCGGCGACCTGGGCGAGCCCGTCCCCGGCCCGCACCGCCTCGCGGGCGGCGACCCGGGCGACGGTGAGCAGGGTGCCCTCGACGGGCTCCGCGACGGCCTGGTAGGCGGAGTCGGCGGCGCGCAGCAGGGCGGCCCGCAGCTGTTCGGCGCCGCCGCCCTCGGCCAGTATCTCGGCGGTGCCGCGCAGCCACTGGGCGAGGATCACCCCGGAGTTGCCGCGGGCACCGATCAGCGCGCCGCGGGCCATCGCGCGGACGGCGTCGGCCAGCCCGGGCGCCGGCCCGGCCGCGGGGTCGGCGAAGCGGCTCTCCACCTCGGCGGCGGCGGACTCGACGGTCAGGTAGAGGTTGGTGCCGGTGTCGCCGTCCGGGACGGGGTACACGTTGAGCGCGTCGATCTCCTCGCGGGCCTGCCCGAGCGCCCGCAGGGCGAGCTGGCACCAGGTGCGCACGGCCGGGGCATCGAGCGTGTGCAGCACCAGGTCTCCTCCGGGACGGGACGCCGGACCGGCCCGGGGGCCGCGGCGAGGGGTGATACCGGCAGGTTATCGGGGCTCGGGGAGGGCCGCCGGAGCCCCCGACCGAAGCGATCACCCGGCCGGTCATGGTAGTTTCGTGGGACGGAAGCAAGCGTTGTATGCTCTTCCGGTTGCCTGGAACCGTCCAGGCTCACCCCCTTGTCCGGTCCGGTTCACGCGAGTGTTCTGGTGGGTGAGTGGGTTTTCGAAAGTATCTGATCTGAAGTCTTGGAGTGACTCCTGTGGCTGCCAACTGCGACGTCTGCGGCAAGGGGCCGGGCTTCGGCAACAGCATCTCCCACTCTCACCGCCGCACCCCCCGTCGTTGGAACCCCAACATCCAGACGGTGCGCGCTGTGATTGGGCGTACGCCGAAGCGGCTCAACGTCTGCACCTCGTGCATCAAGGCCGGTAAGGTCTCGCGCTGACGCGCAGACCGGCATGCCGGTCCTCCAGTGAGTCGGTTCATCCCCGGATGGACCGGCTTCGCTGTTTCCGGGACCGGTCAGGCTTTCCGGACGCACACGTGACGGGCGGACCCCCTCGGGGGTCCGCCCGTCGCCGCGTTCCGGCCGTCGCCGCGTTCGGCCAGGGCCGCGACTCAGCGCCAGCGCCAGGCGTGGTCGACCGGGCCGATCCCGGCGCCCAGGGCGAAGCCCCCGGCGATCGCGCCGGTGACGTACTCCTTGGCCGAGCCCACCGCCTCGGGCACCGACTCCCCCTTGGCCAGGCCGGCCGCGATCGCGCTGGCCAGGGTGCAGCCGGTGCCGTGGGTGTGCCGGTTGTCGTAGCGCGGCGCGCGGTACCAGTGCACCTCGCCGGGCCCGCCGTACAGCAGGTCGGCCGCCTCGCCGGCCAGGTGGCCGCCCTTGACCAGCACCCAGCGCGGCCCGAGGTCCAGCAGCGCCTCGGCGGCGGCCAGCATCTGCGACTCGTCCTCGACGGTCCGGCCGGTGAGCTGGGTCACCTCGTGCAGGTTGGGGGTGACCACGGTGGCGACCGGCAGCAGCCGCTCGCGGACGGTGGCGACCGCCTCGGCGGCCAGCAGCGCGTCCCCGTGCTTGGAGACGCCGACCGGGTCGACCACCACCGGGGCGGCCACCCCGGCCAGCAGCTCCGAGACGGTCTCGACCAGTTCGATCGAGGCGAGCATGCCGGTCTTCACCGCCTGCACCCCGATGTCGTCCACCACGCTGCGGAACTGCGCCCGGACGGCTTCGGCGGGCAGTTCCCAGTAGCCCTGGACGCCGAGCGAGTTCTGCGCGGTGACGGCGGTGATCACGCTCATGCCGTGGACGCCGAGGGCGAGCATCGCCTTGAGGTCGGCCTGGATGCCGGCGCCGCCGCCGGAGTCGGAACCGGCGACGGTGAGGACGCGGGGAGGTGCGGTCGAATCCATGGACCCCAACCTACCCGCGCGCCTTCGGGGCACCGCGGTCAGAGCACCGCCTCCGACTCCACCCAGCGCTCCTCCGGCACCGTCTTCAACCTGGTCACCGCGTCGCCGATCGGCAGCAGCTCGATGTCGGTCCGGCGCAGCGCGGTGAAGTGCCCGAACGCACCCCGGTGGACGGCCTCCACCGCGTGCCAGCCGAAGCGGGTGGCGAGCACCCGGTCCCGGGCGGTCGGGGTGCCGCCGCGCTGGGTGTGGCCCAGGATGACCGGGCGGGCCTCCTTGCCGAGCAGGTTCTCCAGCTCGTGGGCGAGCCGGTTGCCGATCCCGCCGAAGGTCCGGTGGCCGTACTGGTCGACCTCGCCGTGGTCGAAGCGCATGGTGCCTGGCGTCGGGGCGGCGCCCTCGGCGACGGCGATGATGGCGAACTTCTTGCCGCGGGCGAAGCGGTCCTCGACCATCCGGGCCACCGCCTCGATGTCGAAGGGCTTCTCCGGGATGAGGATGCCGTGGGCGCCGCCGGCCATGCCCGCGGTGAGGGTGATCCAGCCGGTGTGCCGGCCCATCAACTCCACCACCATGACGCGCTGGTGGGACTCCGCGGTGGTCTTGAGCCGGTCGATCGCCTCGGTCGCCACGTGCACCGCGGTGTCGAAGCCGAAGGTGACGTCGGTGGCGGCGATGTCGTTGTCGATGGTCTTGGGCACCCCGACCACCGGCAGTCCGGCCTCGCTGAACAGCTTGGCGGCGGTCAGCGTCCCCTCGCCGCCGATCGCGATCAGTGCGTCGATGCCGATGTCCCGGGCCAGCGTCTTGGCGTTCTCCACCGCCCAGGCGATCCGCTCGCGCTGCACCCGGGCCGAGCCCAGGATGGTGCCGCCGAGGGTGAGCAGACCGGTGACGTCGTCGTGCGAGACCGGCCGGGTACGGCCCTCGATCAGGCCGAGGAAGCCGTCCTGGATGCCCACGATCTCGTCGCCGTGCACGTCCGTGCCCCGGTGCACCACCGAGCGGATCACCGCGTTGAGGCCGGGGCAGTCGCCGCCGCTGGTCAGGACACCGATGCGCATGTGTGGTGTGCTCCCGCTCGCCGTGGTTCGGCCCGGCCGCAGCCGACGGCGGGCGGGCTCGGATGGCGCAAGCCTACGCAAGACGCCTGCTCGAAGCCCGTCCGCCGCACGCCCGGAGCGTCACGCGCCGTACCGGCGTCCACGCCCCGTCGGCCGTACTCCGTACCTCACTCGGCGAAGTGGTCCCAGCCGCCGACCCGGTCCCAGGGCGCGCCGTCGACCGTCACCCGGCCGCTGCGCGAGCCCCGCGGGCGGCCGGTCACCTCGCCCACCACCCGCCAGCGGGACGGGAGTTGGACCCCGCGCGGGAAGGTCGCCACGATCGCGTGGTCCTCGCCGCCGGACAGCACCCAGACCAGCGGGTCCACCCCGACCGCCTGGCCGATGTCGGCCATCTGCGCCGGGACGTCGAAGTCGGCGGCCCTGAGGTCGATGTCCACCTCGCTGGCCCGGGCCACGTGGCCGAGGTCGGCGACCAGCCCGTCGCTCACGTCGATCATCGAGGTGGCGCCCAACTCGGCGGCGGCCGGGCCCGCGTGGTACGGCGGCTCGGGGCGGCGGTGCGCCTCGACGAAGGCGCGCGGGGAACGGAAGCCGCGTTGCAGCACCGTCAGTCCGGCCGCGGACCAGCCCAGCCAGCCGCACACCGCGATCACGTCGCCGACCTGGGCGCCGGAGCGCGTCACCGCCGCGCGCCCCTGGAGGTCGCCGAGCGCCGTGATCGCCAGCGTGACGGTGTCGCCGCGCACCACGTCGCCGCCGACCACCGTCGCCCCGGCGACCTGGCACTCGTCGCGCAGCCCGTCCATCAGCTCGGTGGCCCAGGTGGTCGGCAGGTCGGCGGGGGCGACCAGCCCGAGCAGTATCGCGGTCGGCACCGCGCCCATCGCGGCCACGTCGGCGAGGTTCTGGGCGGCGGCCTTGCGGCCCACGTCGTAGGCGGTGGACCAGTCCCGGCGGAAGTGCCGGTTCTCGATCAGGACGTCCGTGGTCGCCACCACCCGGCCGTCCGGGGCCTTCACCACCGCGGCGTCGTCCCCGGGGCCGAGGTCGACCGCGTCGGTGAGCGGTACCCGGGCGGTCAGCTCCCTGATGAGACCGAACTCGCCGAGCTCGCCCACGGTCCCCTGCATCTGCGTCCTCTCGCCTTTCCTCCCCGGACGGCACCGCCGTCCGGGATGCCGTCCCCGTCGCTCCCCCGCGCGCAGCGTACGCCCTCCGGGGGCACCGAAGTCTCCCCTCCCCGGCCCGCTGCGCGGTAGCGTGGTGATCAGCCTGCCGGTGCGCCCGCACCCACCCCTGCACCAGCCCGGGCGATCCCGGCGGCGATCCCCCCAACCGGCCGCCGGGAGGTCACCCGTGGTACAGGCATACATCCTGATCCAGACCGAAGTAGGAAAGGCCACCGCGGTGGCCGAGACCATCGCCAGGATCCCCGGTGTGCTCACCGCCGAGGACGTCACCGGTCCGTACGACGTCATCGTCAAGGCCGAGGCCGAGACGGTCGACGACCTGGGCCGCATGGTGGTCGCCAAGGTCCAGAAGGTGGAGGGCATCACCCGCACCCTCACCTGTCCGGTGGTGCACCTCTGAGCCCGGCTACCATCGGCGGGTGGCCAGAGAACTCCGCATCCCCAGGGCGCTGACCGCGCTTCCCGCACCGGTCCGCTGGCTGGCCGCGCCCGTCGCGCTGACCTGCACCGTGGTGGTGCTCATCGGCAGTTGGAGTTCGGCCGACGACCCCGCGGTGGAGGTCCCGCGGCCGAGCGGGAAGGCCGCGGACTACTGCCGGGCGCTGGGCGCCGCGCTGCCCCCGGATTTGCTCGGCCGGACCCGCCGGGACCCGTCCCCGGCCTCCCCGTACGTGGCGGCCTGGGGCGACTCGCCCCGGGTGGTGCTGCGGTGCGGTGTCGACCGGCCGGACGAGCTGGACGGCGAGCACGCCAAGGACTGGTCGCCGACCGTCGACGACGTCACCTGGTGGTCGCAGCGGCTCGCCGACGGCGGCTACCGCTTCGTGACGACCATGCGGGCCGCCTACGTCGAGGTGACCGTCCCGGCCGGAGCCGCGCAGAACCCCTTCGACCCGGCGGCCGCCCTGACCCCCGCGGTGAAGGCCAACGTCCCGGGCTGAGCCCGCACACAGGGGCGGGCCGGGAGCTCCCGGCCCGCCCCTGTCACGCGTACGAGCCCGCTAGCGCAGCCCGGTCGAGCGGCGCAGCGCGGTCTGCAGCAGCCGGTCGATCAGCTCCGCGTAGGAGACCCCGCTGGCCTCCCACATCTTCGGGTAGGCGGAGATCGGGGTGAAGCCCGGCATGGTGTTGATCTCGTTGATCATCCAGCTGCCGTCCTCCAGCAGGAAGAAGTCGACCCGGGCCAGCCCCTCGCAGCCGAAGGCCTCGAACGCGGCCACCGCCTGGCGCTGGATCTCCGCGACCTCCTCGGCGGTCAGCTCGGCCGGGATCCGCACCTCGGAGGAGTCGATGTACTTGGCCTCGAAGTCGTAGAAGTCGAAGCCCTCGCCGACCAGCACCTCGGCCGGGACGCTGGCCCGCGGGCCGTCCTCGAACTCCAGCACCCCGCACTCGATCTCGCGGCCGGAGACCCCGGCCTCGATGATCAGCTTGGGGTCGTGCCGGCGGGCCTCCTCGATCGCGGCGTCGAGTTCGGCGAGGTCCCGGACCTTGGTGATGCCGATGCTGGAGCCGGCCCGGCAGGGCTTCACGAACACCGGCAGGCCCAGCTCGGCGACCCGCTCGCGCACCGCGGCGCGGCCCTGCTCGGTCTCCCAGTCGCGCGGCCGCACGATCGTGTAGTGGCCGACGCCCAGGCCGTGCGAGGCCAGGATCCGCTTGGCGAACTCCTTGTCCATGCCGGCCGCGCTGGCCAGCACGCCGTTGCCGACGTACGGGACGCCGGAGAGCTCCAGCAGACCCTGGAGGGTGCCGTCCTCGCCCCACGGACCGTGCAGCAGCGGGAACACCACGTCGACCTGGCCGAGGGCCTTGGGGGCGCTCCCCGGCTCGCTCAGCAGCACCTCCCGGCTGCCCGGCGAGACCGGCAGCGCGACCTGCCCGTCGACGGCCTCGGCGACGTGGGCCACGTCCGGCAGCCGGCCGTCGGTGATGGCCATCCGGGACGGCTCGTCGCTGGTCAGCGCCCAGCGGCCCTCGTGGGTGATGCCGATCGGCAGCACGTCGTACTTGTCACGGTCGATCGCCCGGAGGACGCTGCCCGCGGTGGAGACCGAGATGGCGTGCTCGGAGCTGCGCCCGCCGAAGACCAGCGCGACGCGCGGCTTGGGGGCGGACGGGTCCGGGGTGGTCTGTTCGATGCTCATATCGGGTTTGAGACTACCGTGCGGGGTGTTTCCGGGAAGTCAACGCCGGTCCGGAGAGTCCGCGCCCGGCACCGGGTGCACGGCCGACGGGCCGGGCCTCAGCGCCGCTCGGCCTTGGCCGAGCGGGACATCAGCGCCTGCAGCGCCTCCTGGGTGGGCCGCCCGTTGTGCACCACGTCCACCACGGCCTCGACGATCGGCATGTCGACCCCGTTGCGCCGGGCCAGGTCCAGCACCGACTCGCAGGACTTGACGCCCTCCGCGGTCTGCCGGGTGGCCGCGATGGTCTCGGCCAGCGACATGCCCCGGCCCAGGTTCATCCCGAAGGTGTTGTTGCGCGACAGCGGCGAGGAGCAGGTGGCGACCAGGTCGCCCATCCCGGCCAACCCCGCGAAGGTGTGCGGGTCGGCGCCCAGCACCTCGCCGAGCCGGGTGGTCTCGGCCAGTCCGCGGGTGATCAGGGTGGCCTTGGTGTTGTCGCCGAGCCCCATGCCGGCCGCCATGCCGACGGCCAGGCCGATCACGTTCTTGACCGCGCCGCCGAGCTCGCAGCCGATCACGTCGGTGTTGGTGTACGGCCGGAAGTACGGCGTGTGGCAGGCCGCCTGGAGCCGCTTGGCGACCGCCTCGTCGGCGCAGGCGACCACGCTGGCGGCGGGCTGCCGGTTGGCGATCTCCTTGGCCAGGTTGGGCCCGCTGACCACCGCGACCCGCTCCGGGCCGACCTTGGTGACCTCGTCGATCACCTCGCTCATCCGCTTCGCGGTGCCGAGTTCGATGCCCTTCATCAGGCTGACCAGCACGGTCTGCGGCTCGATCAGCGGCGCCCAGGCGGCCAGGTTGTCGCGCAGCGTCTGGGAGGGCACCACCAGCACCGCGAAGTCGGCGCCGGCCAGCGCCTCGGCGGCGTCGGTGGTGGCCCGGACGGTGTCGGGCAGCCGGACGCCCGGCAGGTAGTCCGGGTTCTCGTGGGTGGTGTTGACGGCGTCCACCAGCTCCTGGCGGCGGGCCCACAGCACGACCTCGCAGCCCGCGTCGGCCAGCACCATCGCGAACGCGGTGCCCCAGGAGCCCGTCCCCATCACGGCGCAGCGGGTCACCGGCCCGTCCCCTCATCGTCGTTGCCGATCCTGCTGCCCTTGGCACGGCGGCGTTCGGCCACCGCGGCGGCGGCCCGCTCGCGGGCGGCCCTGCGCATGTCGTAGCGCTCGGCCGGCGGCTCCTGGCCGCGGATCCCGGCCAGCACCTCGGTGATCGCCGCCATGATGTCCTCGGTGGCGTCGTTGAGCACCTGGGCGGTGAGCTCCATGCCCTGGTACTTGCTCAGGTCCACCGCGGGCCCGGCGGCCACGGTCACCCGGTGCCGCGGGAACAGGTTGAACTTGCCCTTGCCGTAACCGGCCCGGCCGTACGGCGGGATGATCTCGTGGGCGCCCCAGTGCGCGACCGGGATCACCGGCGCACCGGTCATCAGCGCGACCCGGGCGACCCCGTTCTTCCCGGTCATCGGCCACAGGTCCGGGTCCCGGGTGAGCGTTCCCTCCGGGTAGAACTGCACGCACTGGCCGTTGTTGACGGCGTCGATCGCGGCCCGGAAGGCCTGCGCCGCGTCGGTGGACTCGCGGAACACCGGGATCTGGCCGGTCTTGCGCAGCATGAACCCGATGAAGGGGATCGAGAACAGCGAGGACTTGCCGAGGATCCGCGGCGGACGCCCGCTGTTGTACTGCCAGTGCGCGTAGATCACCGGGTCGATGATCGAGTTGTGGTTCACCGCGGCGATGAAGCCGCCCTTCCGGGGAACGTGCTCCCAGCCCCGCCAGTCGGGCTTCACCAGCGCGGTCGTCACCGGCTTCACCAGCACGGCCGCGAAGCGGTACCAGATGCCGTAGTCGGCGTTGCCGAACTTGGCGTACGAGCGGCGGGCCACCCCAGCTCCTTCTCATCCGATGCGGCACGTGGGGTGCCGCGGTCATAGCCTCCCGGTGCCGCGCACCGCTGCGACCGGGGCCCGGCGCACGGGCGCGGAACAGTGTCGCCCGCCTGCTCACCGGCTGTCGAGCGGCCGCGCCAACCCGCCGGGCGGGCGTGATCAAACGCACGTCCGCACAGCTCGGACGGCCTGGCGAGGGCTCCGGGACCGGCGTCACAATGACGCCGATGACCCAGGACACCGTACGCCCCAGCGGGCCCGTCGCGCCCGCCGCACCCGCCGCCGACTGGTCGCTGGTGCTACCGCTCAAGCCGCTCGCCCTCGCGAAGAGCCGACTGGCCCCGTACGCGGGCCCGCACCGGGCCGAGCTGGCCCTGTCCTTCGCTCTCGACACCGTCACCGCCGCGCTGGCCACCCCGGGCGTCTCGCGCGTCCTGGTGGTCACCCCGGACGCCACCGCCGGCGCGCGGTTGGCCGAGTTGGGCGCCCTGGTGGTCGCCGACGAGCCCGGCGGCGGCCTCAACCGGGCGCTGGCGCACGGCGCCTCGGCCGCCCGGGCGCTCGCCCCGCGGACCCCGCTGGCCGCCCTCTCGGCGGACCTGCCGGCCCTGCGCCCGGCCGAACTCGCCCGGGTGCTGGGCGCGGTGCCGTCGGACGGCCGGGCCTTCCTGCCGGACTCCCCCGGCCTGGGCACCACCCTGCTCGCCAGCGGCCCCGGCCGTCCGCTCGCCCCCGCGTTCGGGGACGGCTCGCGGGCCCGGCACGCGGCCGGCGGGGCGCTCGAACTGCGCCTGGCGGACGTGGAGTCGGTGCGCCGGGACGTCGACACCGGCGCCGACCTCGGCGAGGCCGCGACGCTCGGCCTCGGCCCGTACACCAGTGCGCTGTTCGCCCGTCTGGACCGCTCCTGACCAGCGGGCCGGTCGGAGCCGCTCGCTATGCTGCTGGCATGCAGGCCACCGCGTTCACCTTCGACCCCGCCACCCGAGCCGGCTCCGTGCTGCTCGACGACGGGACCCCGGTGCCGTTCGACGCGGCCGCCTTCGACGCCGGCGGCCTGCTGCTGCTGCGGCCCGGCCAGCGGGTGCGGATCCGCACCGAGGGCACGGGCGAGGCCCGCCGGGTGGTCTTCGTGACCCTGCAGACCTTCCCCGACCCGGCCGACGGCCGCTGACGGCGCCGTCCCTTCCTCCGCCCTCGCCGTTCCGGCCGTTCCCGCTGTTCCCGTTCTTCCCGCCGTTCCCGCGGATTTCCGCGCCCGGACGGCGGCCGCCGGTGAATCCTGACTAAGCGCCCGGAAATCGAAAGAGCCGCGGCCGCCCGGTCTCCGCAATTCGCGGAAGGGGGGGTGCCGCGGCTCTGTGCCGAAGGCCGTCCGAGGACAGTCGCGCGGGACTTACTTGGCCGAGGCCTTGCGCGCGGTGGTCTTGCGGGTGGCGGTCTTCTTCGCCGGCGCCGTCTTCTTGGCCGTGGCGGTCGCCTTCTTGGCGGTGGCCGTGGTCTTCTTGGCGGCAGCGGTGGTGGTCGCCTTCTTGGCGGCGGCCGTCTTCTTGGTCGCCGCGGCCTTGGTCGCAGCCGCCTTGGTGGCGGTGGCCGTGGTCTTCTTGGCGGCCGTGGTGGCCTTCTTGGTGGCGGTCGCCTTCTTCGCGGCGGTGGCCGTGGTCTTCTTGGCGGCAGCCGTGGTGGTCGCCTTCTTGGCGGCGGCCTTCTTGGCGGCCGGGGCGGCGGCCGCAGCGGTGGCGGCGCGCTTGGTGGCGGCACGCTTGGCGGCCGGGGTCGCGGCGACACCGGTCTTGCCCGGGGTGAGCGAGCCCTTGGGGGCCTTCTTCACCGAGGGGCCTTCCTTCGGCAGCTTCTTGCTGCCGCTGACCAGGTCCTTGAAGCCCTGACCCGGACGGAAGCGGGGCACCGAGGTCTTCTTGACCTTGACCCGCTCGCCGGTCTGCGGGTTGCGGGCGAAGCGCGCGGAGCGCTCCACCTTCTCGAAGGTGCCGAAACCGGTGACCGAAACCCGGTCACCGGCCACAACGGCACGGACCATGGTGTCGAGCACTGCGTCGACGGCCTCTGCGGCAGCCTTGCGACCGCCCAGCTGCTCGGCCACCGCTTCGACAAGCTGAGCCTTGTTCACGTCTTCCCCTTCGGAAACGGGCGCCGGATGATTCCATCCGTTCTTTTCGCACGTTAGGTATGTATCTGCGGACTTTCAATTACCAAACGCGCGAATCACCCTAGTGTCGCAATGGATTTGCGCGTCCGCGACCTCAGTCGAGGGGCGGGTGCCCCTCGTCGAGGTCATGTACAAAGCGACTCAACCGCCTTGCCGCCTCCGGAAGATCGCGCTTGGCGGTCTCCGTGACGATGAGCAGTTGACGGGTGAGAGCGGTCTTTGCATCGACAGACACGTTCAGCGCATGCACGCGGGCGTGAGCTTGCTTCAACCGCTCGGCCACAAGCGCGTAGAGCGCTGCGACTTCCTGGTCGTCCGGCGCCTCAGCTGGTGTTGCGGAGGTGACGTCCGGCCGATCGTCAATTCGGCGTTCGGATCCCCGGCCCGTGGACTCCTCGGACGCGGGTTCGCCGCCCGCGTACGGAGGTTCATGGTGCCGGTGCATGTACTGATTGTGCCATCTACCCGCAGTTGTACTTGCGCGGGGCCCTCTTCCGCAAAGCCGAATGGGCAATCCGGGGAGGCCCCGGTGCTAACTCGTGCTCCGGAACGGCGGATGGCCCGGCCCCCCCGAGGGGGAGCGCGGGCCATCCGGTGGATCGTCAGAATGCTTGTTCTGAGGGGAACTCAGGAGACCGGCAGAGTACGGGGCTTGAACGCCGGACGGGTCGCCTCGTAGGCGGCGATGTCGCCCTCGTTCTGCAGGGTGATGCTGATGTCGTCCAGGCCGTTGAGCAGCCGCCACCGGACGTTGTCGTCCAGTTCGAAGGGCGCGGTGATGCCTTCGGCCCGGACTTCCCGTGCTTCCAGATCAACGGTGATCTCGGCCGAAGGGTCACTCTCGGTGAGCGACCAGAGGCGTTCCACGGTCTCCTGCGGCAGCACGACGGTCAGCAGACCGTTCTTCAGCGAGTTGCCCCGGAAGATGTCGGCGAAGCGCGAGGAGATGACCGCGTGGAAGCCGTAGTTCTGCAGCGCCCAGACCGCGTGCTCCCGGGAGGAGCCGGTGCCGAACTCGGGGCCGGCCACCAGGACGGTGGCGCCCGCGCGCTCGGGCCGGTTGAGGACGAACGACTCGTCCTTGCGCCAGGCTTCGAACAGGCCGTCCTCGAAACCGGATCGGGTGACCTTCTTGAGCCAATGGGCCGGGATGATCTGGTCCGTGTCCACGTTGCTGCGGCGCAGCGGGACGGCCCGGCCGGTGTGGGTGGTGAACTTCTCCATGGCTCAGGCCTCCACGGCGACGTTGGCGGAGTTGACGGACAGGTCGGACGGGGCGGCCAGTCGGCCCAGGACGGCGGTCGCGGCGGCGACCTGGGGGGAGACCAGGTGGGTGCGGCCGCCCTTGCCCTGGCGGCCCTCGAAGTTGCGGTTCGAGGTGGAGGCGCAGCGCTCCCCGGGGGCGAGCTGGTCGGGGTTCATGCCCAGGCACATCGAGCAGCCGGCGTGCCGCCATTCGGCCCCGGCGGCGGTGAACACCTGGTCCAGGCCCTCCTCGACGGCCTGGAGCGCGACCCGGACGGAGCCGGGGACGACCAGCATCCGCACCCGGTCGGCGACCTTGCGGCCCTCCAGCACGGCGGCGGCGGCGCGCAGGTCCTCGATCCGGCCGTTGGTGCAGGAGCCGACGAAGACCGCGTCGACGGCGACCTCGCGCAGCGGGGTGCCCGCCTCCAGGCCCATGTACCTGAGGGCGTTCTCGGCGGCCACGCGCTCCTGCGGGTCCGCGAAGTCCTCGGGGTTCGGGACGTTCGAGCCGAGCGGAGCGCCCTGGCCGGGGTTGGTGCCCCAGGTGACGAAGGGGGTGAGCTCGCTCGCGTCGATGAACACCTCGTGGTCGAAGACGGCGTCCTCGTCGGTGGTCAGCGTCCGCCAGTACTCGACGGCGGCGTCCCAGTCCTCGCCCTGCGGGGCGTGCGGGCGGCCCTTGAGGTACTCGAAGGTGGTGTCGTCCGGGGCGATCATGCCGGCCCGGGCACCCGCCTCGATCGACATGTTGCAGACGGTCATCCGGGCCTCCATGGACAGGCTCCGGATCGCCGAGCCGCGGTACTCCAGGACGTAGCCCTGGCCGCCGCCGGTGCCGATCTTCGCGATCACGGCCAGGATCAGGTCCTTGGCCGTGACGCCCTCGGGCAGTTCGCCCTCGACGGTGACCGCCATGGTGCGGAACGGCGCCAGCGGCAGGGTCTGGGTGGCCAGCACGTGCTCGACCTGGCTGGTGCCGATGCCGAACGCCAGCGCGCCGAAGGCGCCGTGGGTGGAGGTGTGGGAGTCGCCGCAGACCACGGTGGTGCCGGGCTGGGTCAGGCCGAGCTGGGGGCCGACCACGTGCACCACGCCCTGCTCGACGTCGCCGAGCGAGTGGATCCGTACGCCGAACTCGGCCGCGTTGCGGCGCAGCGTCTCCAGCTGCACCCGGGAGACCGGGTCGGCGATCGGCTTGTCGATGTCCAGGGTCGGGGTGTTGTGGTCCTCGGTGGCGATCGTCAGATCGGTGCGGCGGACCTTGCGGCCGGCCAGCCGGAGCCCGTCGAAGGCCTGCGGGCTGGTCACCTCGTGGAGCAGGTGCAGGTCGATGAACAGGAGGTCGGGCTCGCCCTCCGCGCGCCGCACGACGTGGTCGTCCCAGACCTTCTCTGCGAGTGTCCGTCCCATCGGAGATTCCCTCCAGCCGGCCGCGTTGCCGGCCTTCTCGTGTCGTCGGGGTCATTGCGTGCGCCGTCCGTGCGGAGCGCGTTCGCGAGACCTGCACGCCGGATCGCTGTCCACGATGCGGACACTCTGTCGAGGCCCCATCCTGGATGTCTCCCGGGCTGCTGCATCCAGAGTGGCGCTTTTCCCGGAAGATTGAACTTGCGTCTCGCGGAATGAGACTGCAGTCTTAGGGCATGGACAACACTAGCGGCGTCGGCGTTCTCGACAAGGCCGCTCTGGTGCTCAGCGCACTGGAGTCGGGCCCCGCCACGTTGGCGGGGCTGGTCGCCGCCACCGGTCTGGCGCGCCCCACGGCCCACAGACTCGCCGTCGCACTCGAACACCACCGTCTGGTCACCAGGGACATGCAGGGGCGTTTCATCCTCGGCCCCCGTCTCTCCGAACTCTCCGCCGCGGCGGGCGAGGACCGGCTGCTCGCCACCGCGGGCCCGGTCCTAACCCACCTGCGCGACGTCACCGGCGAGAGCGCACAGCTCTACCGCCGGCAGGGCGAGATGCGGATCTGCGTAGCCGCCGCCGAGCGGCTCTCCGGCCTGCGGGACACCGTCCCGGTCGGCAGCACCCTGCCGATGAAGGCCGGCTCGGCCGCCCAGGTCCTGCTGGCCTGGGAGGAGCCCGAGCGGCTCCACCGCGGCCTCCAGGGCGCCCGCTTCACCGCCACCGCGCTGAGCGGCGTCCGGCGGCGCGGCTGGGCCCAGTCGATCGGCGAGCGGGAGCCGGGCGTCGCGTCCGTCTCCGCCCCCGTGCGCGGCCCCTCCAACCGGGTGGTGGCCGCCGTCTCCGTCTCCGGCCCGATCGAGCGCCTGACCCGCCACCCGGGCCGGCTGCACGCCCAGGCCATCATCGAGGCCGCGAACCGGCTCACCGAGGCGCTGCGGCGCAGCTGAGCCGGCGGAGTCCCCCACCCACCCCGTCGACTCCCCCGTACCCCGTTCCCCCACCCCCCCACCGAATGCGAAAGGGCCCCGCTCGGATCGAGCGGGGCCCTTCGCGTGCCTGCGCGGCGGAAACACCCGGGCGCGACGGAAAGCCGTGGAAAGCGGTGGAAGCGGTGGAAAAGCGAAAAGACCCCGCGGGGCGGGGTCTTCCATATTTCTGGCTGGGGTACCAGGACTCGAACCTAGACTAAATGAACCAGAATCACTCGTGCTGCCAATTACACCATACCCCAACGCAAAGCAAGGGCCGATGGGCATGTCCTCGGAAGAACACAGCCACCGGCTTCGTGCTTTGAAGTACCCCCGACCGGATTCGAACCGGCGCTACTGCCGTGAGAGGGCAGCGTGCTAGGCCGCTACACAACGGGGGCATCCTGGCGATCCCTTGCGGGATCAGTACCCCCGACCGGATTCGAACCGGCGCTACTGCCGTGAGAGGGCAGCGTGCTAGGCCGCTACACAACGGGGGCTTCCAGGCGATCCCTTGCGGGATCAGTACCCCCGACCGGATTCGAACCGGCGCTACTGCCGTGAGAGGGCAGCGTGCTAGGCCGCTACACAACGGGGGCTT
>NZ_JBVHYH010000014.1:0-22158 GCF_055569135.1 Kitasatospora sp. NPDC029367 | reverse complement strand
CTTGGATCTTCATTTGTACTGCTGGTGTACTGCTGGGTGATCGTTGCCGATCGTACAGCGCTGGGGTACCAGGACTCGAACCTAGACTAAATGAACCAGAATCACTCGTGCTGCCAATTACACCATACCCCACCAGAGTTGAACCCCTGCGGGCCCTTCTCAGGCGTTGCGCCTCTCGGTCGGTCCCGTTCCGAGGGGCTTTCGCTCCCTCGTCCGTTCCCTCCCGGGCGGCGCAGAAAGAACATTACCCGACGTCTGCCCTGGCTCCAAAATCGATAACCGCAGGCAGCGGCGGGGAGGCCGTCCGGTGACCTCCGGGTGCGCCGCGGGCCCGGCACGGAGCCGGCCCCGCGGGCTGCTCAGGAGGCGCCTGCGCGGCCCGTTCAGGCCGCCGGCAGGGCGTCCAGGGCGGAGCGGAGCCGGCGCAGCGTCTCGGGGCGGCCGAGCAGCTCCATCGACTCGAAGAGCGGCGGCGAGACCCGGCGGCCCGTGACGGCCACCCGCAGCGGCGTGAAGGCGAACTTGGGCTTGATGCCCAGGCCCTCCACCAGGGCCTCGCGCAGCGCGGCCTGGATCGGCTCCGGCGTGAAGTCCGCGAGCTCCTCCAGCGCCTTGACGCTGGCCTCCAGCACCGGGCGGGCGTCCGCGGTCAGCACCTTGGCGGCGTCGTCCGGGTCCACCGCGAAGTCGGCCGGGTCGACGAACAGGAAGCCGGCCATGTTGACGATCTCGCTCAGCACGACCATCCGCTCCTGGGTGAGCGGCGCGATCCGGGCGAGCAGGTCCAGCTGCTCGGCGGTCGGCTCGGCCGGCAGCAGGCCGGGGCCCTGGAGGAACGGCACCAGGCGGCGGACGAAGTCCTCCGGGGCCAGCCGGCGGACGTGCTCGGCGTTGATCGCCTCGCACTTCTTGAGGTCGAAGCGCGCCGGGTTGGAGTTCACCTTGGCGACGTCGAAGGCGGCGACCATCTCGTCCATGTCGAACAGGTCGCGGTCCTCGGCCAGCGACCAGCCCAGCAGGGACAGGTAGTTGAGCAGGCCCTCGCGGATGAAGCCGCGCTCGCGGTACAGGTTGAGCGAGGACTGCGGGTCGCGCTTGGAGAGCTTCTTGTTGCCCTCGCCCATCACGTACGGCAGGTGGCCGAAGCGCGGGGTGGTGCCGTCGCCGACGCCGATCTCGGCGAGCGCCGCGTACAGCGCGATCTGCCGCGGGGTGGAGGACAGCAGGTCCTCGCCGCGCAGCACGTGGGTGATGCCCATCAGGGCGTCGTCCACCGGGTTGACCAGGGTGTACAGCGGGGCGCCGTTGGCCCGGACGATGCCGTAGTCCGGGACGTTCTCCGGCTCGAAGGTGAGCGTGCCGCGCACCAGGTCGTCGAAGGAGATGGTCCGGTCGGGCATCCGGAAGCGCAGGATCGGCTCGCGCTTCTCCAGCTTGTAGACGGCGACCTGGTCGTCGGTCAGCTCGCGGCAGTGGCCGTCGTAGCCGGAGGGCTTGCCGGCCGCGCGGGCGGCCTCGCGCCGGGCGTCCAGCTCCTCGGTGCTGCAGTAGCAGTGGTACGCGTGGCCGGCCTCCAGGAGGCGGCGGGCGACGTCGGCGTAGATGTCCATCCGCTGCGACTGGCGGTACGGCGCGTGCGGGCCGCCGACCTCCGGGCCCTCGTCCCAGTCCAGGCCGAGCCAGCTCATGGCCTCCAGCAGCTGGCCGTACGACTCCTCCGAGTCGCGGGCGGAGTCGGTGTCCTCGATCCGGAAGACCAGCTTGCCGCCGGTGTGGCGGGCGTAGGCCCAGTTGAACAGGGCCGTGCGGACCATGCCCACGTGGGGGTTGCCGGTCGGGGAGGGACAGAAGCGAACCCGGACGGCCGGGTCAGTGTTAGCCACGCTTGATCACCTTGTTGGTGAGAGTGCCGATGCCTTCGATGGAGACGGCGACCTCGTCGCCGACGTTGAGCGGGCCCACCCCTGCGGGCGTGCCGG
Organism: Kitasatospora sp. NPDC029367; assembly: GCF_055569135.1. Classification (NCBI taxonomy): domain Bacteria; kingdom Bacillati; phylum Actinomycetota; class Actinomycetes; order Kitasatosporales; family Streptomycetaceae; genus Kitasatospora; species Kitasatospora sp. NPDC029367. Next base: position 20,179 of record NZ_JBVHYH010000014.1, on the reverse strand, counting down.
TGAGGATGACGTCGCCGGGCAGCAGCGTCATGGCCTCGGAGATGTGGACGACCAGTTCGGCGACCGAGCGGATCATCAGGGAGGTGCGGCCGGTCTGGCGGAGCTCGCCGTTGACCGTGCAGGTGATCGCGAGGTCGGCCGGGTCGAGGTCGGTCTCGATCCACGGGCCCAGCGGGCAGGCGGTGTCGAAGCCCTTGGCCCGGGCCCACTGGCCCTCCCGCTGCTGGACGTCCCGGGCGGTGACGTCGTTGGCGCAGGTGTAGCCGAGGATCACCTCGGGCACCCGGTCCAGCGGCACCTCGCGGCACATCCGGCCGATCACCACGGCGAGTTCGGCCTCGTGGTGGACGTCCGAGGAGAACGGCGGGTACGCGATGTTCTCGGTCGGGCCGATCACCGAGGTGGACGGCTTGAAGAAGGTGAGCGGGACGTCCGGGACGTCGTTGCCCAGCTCCGCCGCGTGCGCCGCGTAGTTGCGGCCGACCGCCACGATCTTGTTGGGGAGCATCGGGCTGAGCAGCCGGACGTCCTGGAAGCGGTAGCTCTCACCGGTGGGCTGGGGTTGGCCGAACGGGTGACCGGCCAGCTCGTGCACGACCAGCGAGTCGGGCCGGGACGGATCCCCCTCGACCACGCCGAAGGAAACGCTGCCGGCGGCAGGGCTCCCTTCCCGGACGGAAAACCTGGCAATGCGCACGGTTGGGCTACCCCTCGCTTCGTCGGCCGCCCGGGGCGCCCCCGGGCGCTGCTGGGCGCCTCGCCCGCCACGGGCGCGGCCCCGTCAATCGCGCCCAGGCTATCGCGTGGGGCCTCCCGTGACCGCTTTGCCCCTGTTCAGCGCGGTTGGGGCGGACGGCCTCCCGACGGCCTCCCCGGGACGCACCAGGGCGCCGCCACCGCTGCTCGCGGTGACGGCGCCCTCGGGTCGCGCCCGGGTCGGGGTCAGTCCCGGGGGGTGATGACCGGGGCGACCATCAGCTGGGTGCGGCGCGGGTTGGCGGTGACGGCCGGCAGCTCGGTGCCGTAGGTGACGACGTCCTCGGGCTTGCGGGCCCCGGGGATCCTGCTGAAGTCCTCGACCGAGGCCAGCGTGGTCCGGCGCGGGTTCGCCGTGGAGCGGCAGGACAGCGTCGACTTGGTGGCCTTCTTCGCCAGGGACATCGAGAGCACCTCGTGGTCGTGGCCGGGCGGTCCGCCAGGGATCCGCACCGGCCTGCGTGATTCCGATTGATTCGGAGGGGTTCTGGGCAGGCTGATCGGGGCCGTGCTCCGGAGACAGCCAAGGTTACGAGATCTCTTTCCATACCGGCCGTGACCAAAGCTACACATTCACCTGTGATTTTGCTCACAAATTGACGCACAAATCACGAATATCCGACATATCGCCGGATCGGAATTTCCCGACAATTCGCTCGGAACGGGCATTCCGGCAGGTCTGCGACTCTTGTCGATCTCCGGCCACGTTGGCATGTATCCGGCGAGTGTCCGAAAAAGGCGGTATTCCGGTCCGGTTACCGCACAGTCAGTGAGATCGCGCATGCGGTCGGTAGTACCCGGCCGCCGGTTCCGGCGGCCCTTGTTGGGATTCCCTCGCTGTGCTGGAATGCCACGGACCGTGGGTAGGGAGCAGTCCACCCCGGCGACCCGCTCTCCCGGACCGGCCGGGGTGCGGAAGGAAACTCGACACCGTCCAGGCCGTGGCGACGCGGCGGGACGCCCGGTCCAGAGGTTGCGACGCCAGTGCAGGGACGTTTCAAAAGGGGTAGCGGCGCCGCGGGTAACCCGGAGTCGCGCGAGCCTGTGGCAGCCCCTCAACAGGCGGCGGCCCCCGGCGGCCCGGCCGACCCCGTGACGCCCGAGGCCCCCGCCCGGCCGGAGGACGACGGCCAGGAACGGAAGTCCGCCCGGGACAAGCTCCGGACCACCCTGACCAGGCGCCGCGCCACCGGTCTGAGCCGGCTCGCGATGCGCAACTGGCGCATCCGCACCCGCCTGATCGCCCTGCTCGCGCTGCCGGTCATGGTCTCGCTGGTCCTCGGCGGCCTGCGCATCCAGACCTCGATGCAGAACTCGCAGCAGCTCGCCCAGATGGCCAACCTCTCCGACCTGGCCAAGAAGGCGACCAACCTCGCGGACGCCCTGCAGACCGAACGCGACATCAGCGCCGGCTACATCACCAACCGGCCGAACGACCCGCTGGACGACGAGATCATCGCCGCCCGCAAGAGCACCGACGACCTCAGCCGCACCTTCACCGCCTCCTCCGACAAGTTCGAGAACCTCCAGCTCTCCGGCGGGAAGGCGCTGCTGTTCCAGATCCGCAAGGACCTGAACTCGATCGCGGACGCGCGCAACACGCCGTACCAGAACAACCAGAACATCCAGGCGACGATCACCGCCTACGACGTGATCATCCGCGACCTCCTGGGCATCACCCAGGACATCGCGCTCGCCTCGAACAACCAGGACCTGCTCATCGCCACCCGCGCGCTGCAGCAGTTCTCGCTCGCCAAGGACGCCACCTCGCAGCAGCGCGCGCTGATCAGCGCCGGTCTGGGCAACCCCAAGGCCCCCGACCTGAGCGCGAGCGACGAGTCCTTCGGCATCCGCCTGCGCACCACGTACGACAACGCGCTCACCAGTTTCAACAACATCTACACCTCGCACGACCTGGACAACCTGCGCGGCCAGCTGAGCTACAACAACGTCATCGCCGAGGCGGACCGCTACTCGCGCTCGATCCTCCAGCCGGGCGGCATCCACCAGACCGAGGCGGTCTCGTACAAGGACTGGTACGAGAAGGCCACCACCAAGATCACGGCCGAGCGCCGGATCGAGGCCAAGCTGATCGAGGACCTCGACGGAAAGGCCCAGGACCTCCAGTCCCAGGCCGACACCGAGGCCCTGATCATCGGTGCAGCCGTCGCCCTGACCCTGATCATCGCCCTCGGTGGCGCCGGTCTGATCGCCCGCTCGATGGTGCGCTCGCTGACCCGCCTGCAGACCGCGGCCGAGGACGTCGCCGAGCGCCGCCTGCCCGAACTGGTCAAGACGCTCTCCGAGAGCGACCCGCACGACGTCGACACCACGGTCGAACCGGTCGCCGTCGACTCGACCGACGAGATCGGCCACGTGGCCCACGCGTTCGACATGGTGCACAGCGAGGCCGTCCGCCTCGCCGCCGAGCAGGCCCTCCTGCGCGGCAACATCAACGCGATGTTCACCAACCTCTCGCGCCGCAGCCAGGGCCTCATCCAGCGCCAGCTGTCGCTCATCTCCGAGCTGGAGAGCCGCGAGGCCGACCCGGACCAGCTGGCCAACCTGTTCAAGCTCGACCACCTCGCGACCCGCATGCGCCGCAACGGCGAGAACCTCCTCGTCCTCGCCGGTGAGGACCCGGGCCGCCGCTGGACCCGCCCCGTCCCGCTGGTCGACGTGCTCCGCGCCGCCGCCTCCGAGGTGGAGCAGTACGAGCGCATCGAACTCGCCGCCGTACCGTCGGCCGAGGTCGCCGGCCGTGTCGTCAACGACCTCGTCCACCTGCTCGCCGAGCTGCTGGAGAACGCCACCTCGTTCTCCAGCCCGCAGACCCGCGTGCGGGTCACCGGCCACGCCCTGCCGGACGGCCGGGTGCTGGTCGAGATCCACGACACCGGCATCGGCCTCAGCCCGGACGACCTGGCCGAGATCAACGAGCGCCTGGCCAACCCGCCGACGGTGGACGTCTCGGTCTCCCGCCGCATGGGCCTCTTCGTGGTCGGCCGCCTGTCCCTGCGACACGGCATCCGGATCCAGCTGCGCCCGAGCGACTCCGGCGGCACCACCGCGCTGGTCATGCTCCCGGTCGACGTCACCAACTCCGCCGACCGGCGCGGCCCCGGCGGCCGTCCCGGCCCCGGCGGGCAGGGCAAGCAGCAGCGCGCGGCCGCCCCGACGCCGCGCCAGCAGCGCCAGGTCCCGCCCGGCCGCCAGAACGGTCCGGCCGCGCTCGGCCAGGGCCCGGCGGGCGGTGCCCCGCAGGGCGGCCGTCCGCAGCTCGGCCAGGGCGGTCCGGCCGCCCCCGCCGCACCGACCGGCCCGGGTGCGCCCGGCGGCCGTCCCGGCGGGCCGGCCGGGCTGCCGACCCGCCAGGTCGGCCAGTCGCTGCGCGAGACCCCCCAGGCACCGCAGGGGCAGCAGTCCGGTCCGCAGGGCCAGCCCGGTCCGCAGGGCCCGGGTCAGCCGGGTCGGCGCGGCCAGGGCCGACCGGCCCAGGCACCGCAGGGGCCCGGCCAGCAGATCCCCGGCCAGTCCGGTCCGCAGGGCCGGCCGGGTCCGCAGGGTCCGCAGGCGCCCGGTCAGCCCGGCCAGCAGATCCCCGGCCAGCCTGGCCAGCCCGGCCAGCCCGGTCAGCCGCAGCAGTCGCCGCAGGGCGCGCTGCCGCAGCGCGCCCCCGGCCGTCAGGGCCCGCCGCAGGGCGGCCCGAACGGCCTGCCGCGCCGCGGCCAGGGCCGCCCCGGCCAGGAACGTCCGCGCCCCGGCGGCGAGTTCGACGGTGCTCCGGGCGCTCCCGCGCCGCGGACCGGCGAGCAGCCGCAGCACGGCCGCCCGGGCGGTCCCGGTGCCCCGCAGCAGGGTGCCCGTCCGGGCAACCGTCCGCAGGACGGCCTGCCGCAGCGCGCGCCCGGCCAGCAGGGCCCGCAGGGCGGCCGGCCCGGCCAGCAGGGTCCGCAGGGTCCGCAGGGCCAGCGCCGTCCGCAGCGTCCCGGCCCGGAGGCGCCCCAGCAGGGTCGCCAGCCCCAGCCCCAGCTGCCCCCGCAGCAGCAGCCCCAGCCGCTGCCGTCGGCCGAGCCGGCGCCGGTGGAGAGCACCCAGCAGTTCGCCCGGCCGCGCTTCGAGGCCAGCCAGATCGACCCGCGCGACCCGCTGGGCCTCGGCCTGGTGGAGCCGGTGCTGCCGAACGTGCCCGGCCCGGCCCAGCCCCAGCAGCCGCAGCCGTTCCCGCAGCAGCAGGCGCCGCAGCAGCCGCAGCGTCAGGAGCCGATGGCCCTGCCGACCGGCCCGTCCGAGGCCACCGGCGAGCAGCCCTGGTACCCGCAGCAGGCCGACGGCCAGCCGCAGGGCCGGCCCCGCTCGTACCAGCCGCGCCGCCCCGGCACCTCCGCGCCGGACCTCCAGCAGCCGGGTCTCCAGCAGCCGGACCTCCAGCAGCCGGGCCGGCCGCAGCGGGCCCCGCAGCAGCAGCCCCGGCCGGAGCGCCCCCAGGCCCCGCAGGCCCAGGCGCCCCAGCAGCAGGCGCCCCAGCAGCAGGGCCCGCAGGGCCAGCCGCTGCCGCCGCAGCCGGGCGTCGGTGACGCGCCCTGGCGCCCGTCCGCGAACGACGAGCGCTGGCGCCGTGCCGAGCAGGTCCGCGAGCCCTCGACCAGCGGGGTCACCATGTCCGGCCTCCCCCGGCGGACCCCGCAGGCCAACCTGGTCTCCGGCACCGCCGAGGCCTCGCCGCTGACCGGCCCCCAGGTCTCCCGGGCCCCCGAGGAGGTCCGCGGCCGCCTGACCAACCTGCGCCGCGGCATCCAGCAGGGCCGGCGGGCCGGGGCCGAGCAGGCCGCCAACCAGCCGGGCGCCCAGCATGGTGCCCAGCAGCCCGGATTCGATAGTTTCGGTGGCCGGAGCGACGGCAACGGCGCAGATCACCAGGAGCGTTGAGTTGAACCAGATGAGCCAGGCCGCACAGAACCTGAACTGGCTGATCACCAACTTCGTGGACAACACCCCCGGGGTGTCCCACACCGTGGTGGTCTCCGCGGACGGCCTCCTGCTGTGCATGTCCGAGGGGTTCCCGCGTGACCGCGCCGACCAGCTCGCCGCCGTCGCCTCCGGCCTCACCTCCCTCACCTCCGGCGCCAGCCGGATCTTCGAGGGCGGCGAGGTCAACCAGACCGTCGTCGAGATGGAGCGCGGCTTCCTGTTCCTGATGGCCATCAGCGACGGCTCCGCCCTCGCCGTCCTGGCCGCGCCCGACTCCGACATCGGTCTGGTCGGGTACGAGATGGCCCTGCTCGTCGACCGGGCCGGCGCCGTCCTCACCCCCGCACTCCGCGCGGAACTCCAGGGCAGTCTCCTGCACTGACCGGAACCCACGCGGACCATCCACCGTTCCACCCCGCACCGGGTCCGACCCGACCGGACCCGGCGCCTCACCCTCAGCTACCCTCAGGCAGCTGATCCCGCCTCAGCTGGCACCGCCCCAGCTGGAACCGGCTGCCCAAGGCCGCAGCACAAGGAGGACCCATGACCCCGCCCTCGACACCCGCCGGCCCGTACGGCAACGGGTACGGCAGCGGCTACGGCGGGCAGCAGTCCGACGGCTACGAGCAGCAGCCGCTGGTCCGCCCCTACGCGATGACCGGCGGCCGGACCCGCCCCCGGTACCAGCTCGCGATCGAGGCCCTGATCTCGACCACGGGCTCGGCGGAGCGCACCACCGGGCTGCTGCCCGAGCACGCCCGGATCGTCGGCCTCTGCCGCGAGGTCAAGTCCATCGCGGAGATCTCCGCCCTGGCCGGCGTCCCGCTCGGTGTGGCCCGCATCCTCGTGGCCGACCTGGCCGAGGCCGGTCTCGTCGCCATCCACCAGCCCGCCGCCGCGGGCGAGTCGGGCGGAACGCCCGATGTCACGCTGCTCGAAAGGGTCCTCAGTGGACTTCGCAAGCTCTAACGGACCCGCCCGTGCGACGACCTCCGCGAAGATCGTCATCGCGGGCGGCTTCGGTGTCGGCAAGACCACGCTCGTCGGCGCCGTCTCCGAGATCAACCCCCTGCGCACCGAAGCCGTCATGACCTCGGCCTCCGCCGGCATCGACGACATCAGCCACGTCTCCGGCAAGACGACCACCACCGTCGCCATGGACTTCGGCCGCATCACCCTCGACGAAGACCTCATCCTCTACCTCTTCGGCACCCCCGGACAGGACCGCTTCTGGTTCATGTGGGACGACCTCGTCCGAGGCGCCATCGGAGCCGTCGTCCTCGTCGACACCCGCCGCCTCGCCGACTGCTTCCCCGCCCTCGACTACTTCGAGAACAGCGGCCTGCCCTTCGTCGTCGCCCTCAACGGCTTCGACGGCCACCAGCCCCACACCGCCGACGAAGTCCGCGAAGCCCTCCAACTCGGCCCCGACACCCCCGTCATCACCCTCGACGCCCGCCGACGCGACAGCGCCAAGAGCGCCCTCATCACCCTCGTCGAACACGCCCTCCTCGCCCGACTCCGCTAGCGCACCGGGCACACGGGCACCGGCGGGCGCGCGAGCACCCGCGGGAACCGGGCGGCCCCGGCGAACCGTCACACTGACGGGGCGCCGGGGCGGCGGTGCTTTACCGGCCGGTGTCCTCCCGGGGCCGCGCGCAAGACCCGTGTATAAGCAGCGGATAACAGTTCGGTAGGCATTTTGTGATCAACAATGACGCAGCGTGGCGAATCAGCGTCACTCAGCGCCAGATCACCACGGTTTTGCTCCGTCATGTCGTTGATTGTCCGTATTGTTCCGGCGCGGGTGCCTTGCGACGGCTGTTTGTCCCCCATCCCTGCACGTGCTGAAATTCCAGCTACCCCTGAACATCCCGCGCCGGTCGCCCGGCGGCGGGCCAGGGCCCCGGGGGTAGCGCTGGATTGATCCATGGCCGGCAAGTCGGCCGAGAGGTAGTAGTCGAGTGAGGCGTAAGCAGCAACCCGCCCCGCAGCGGCGCTCCGAGCCCCGCCAGAGCGCGCCGAACGGCAGCGCCGCGGAACCGGCCGGATTCTCCGCGTTCACTCCCACCGAGGAGCGCCAGACCACCCCGGCCCCCAAGCCCCCGACGGCCTCCACGGAGCCCCGCACGGGCGCCGCGGGCCAGTCCGGCGAAGGCGGGTCGTCCAGCCGGTACGACTTCCTCCGCCCGCGCAACTGGCGCGTGCCGACCCGACTGATCGCGATCCTGCTGATCCCCGTGATCATCAGTCTCGTCTTCGGCGGTCTGCGAGTGAACACCTCGGTCGACGGCTACATCAAGGCCTCCCGGGCCGAGAAGACCGCCGAGCTCGCCAAGGCGGCGACCGAACTCGCCGAAGCGCTCGAGAACGAGCGCGACAAGACCCTGATACCCCTGATCACCGGGCAGGACCCGAACAACGAGGTCGCCAAGCGCCGCGCCGACACCGACGCCGCGCTCAAGGCCTACAACGCCGCGTACGACGCCTCGGACAAGTCCGGCGAGCTCCCGCGCCGCCACGAGGCCTTCCAGACCCTGGTGATCGACCTCCCGCACCTGCGGCAGGCCGCCTACGGCAAGGAGCTGTTCGCCAGCGCCACCGCGAACGCCTACTCGGCGATGTTCGCGCCGCTGCTGGCCTACGACAACTCGGTCGGCAACGGCTCCGCCAACGCCACCAGCAAGGGCCGCGCGATCTACGCGATGTCGCTGGCCAAGGCCTCCGCCTCGACCCAGCGCTCGCTGATGCTGAGCCTGCTGGTCGGTGCCTCGCAGGGCGTGACCACGCGCTACGAGAACCAGGACATGACCCAGCAGATCCTGGTCGCGGAGAAGCTGGAGCAGGTCTCGCTCTCCGAGTTCAACACCGGCGCCGCCCCTGAGGACGCCCGCAAGTACGCGGACGCCCAGGTCGCCCTGGCCACCGCCCAGGACCGCTCGGCCTACAAGATGCCGAACGGCGCCGCGCCCACCATGCAGGGCCTGCTGTCGCTCGCCGCCAACTACGCCGAGGCCGCCGCCATCGGGCAGCAGAAGGGCAAGGCCGCCGCCGACGCCGCGTACGCCGAGGCGAAGAACGCCGGTCTGACCCCGGACAACTGGAACCAGGCCGCCGGAAGCCACATCCAGGCCCTGCGGAACACCGAAGTCGCGCTGCTGGACGCCGTCCTCAGCGACTCCCGCGACCTCAAGGACAACGCGCTCTACGACGCCATCCTCAACACGGTCATCGTCGTCGCCGCACTGATCCTGGCCGGCCTGCTGACCGGCTACGTCGCCCGCTCGATGATCCTCGGCATGCGCACCCTGCGCAGCGCCGCCCTGGAGATCGCCGACCACCGCCTGCCGGACCTGGTCGAGAAGCTCTCCAAGACCGACCCGGACCGGGTCGACACCTCGGTGACCGCGATCCCGCTGCACGGCAAGGACGAGATCGGCGAAGTCGCCCGGGCCTTCGACCAGGTCCACCAGCAGGCCGTGGCGCTCGCCGCCGAGCAGGCCCTGCTGCGAGGGAACGTCAACGCGATCTTCACCAACCTGTCGCGCCGCAGCCAGGGCCTGATCCAGCGCCAGCTGGCGCTGATCACCGACCTGGAGAACAACGAGGCCGACCCGGACCAGCTGGAGAACCTCTTCAAGCTGGACCACCTCGCGACCCGTATGCGCCGCAACGGTGAGAACCTCCTCGTCCTCGCCGGCGAGGAGGCCGGCCGCCGCTGGAACACCCCGGTCCCGCTGGTCGACGTGCTGCGCGCCGCCGCCTCCGAGGTGGAGCAGTACGAGCGCGTCGAGCTGTCCGGCATCCCCGAGGTCGAGGTCGTCGGCGCCGCCGTGACCGACCTCGTCCACCTGCTCGCCGAGCTGCTGGAGAACGCCACCTCGTTCTCCAGCCCGCAGACCCGGGTGCTGGTCAACGCGACCCGCCTGCCGGACGGCCGGGTGCTGGTCGAGATCCACGACAAGGGCATCGGCCTCACCGCCGACGACTTCGCGGAGATCAACGAGAAGCTGGCCGAGCCGCCCACGGTCGACGCCACCATCTCCCGCCGCATGGGCCTCTTCGTGGTCGGCCGGCTCTCCCAGCGGCACGACATCCGCGTCCAGCTCCGCCCGTCCGGCGAGTCCGCCGGCACCACCTCGCTGGTCATGCTCCCGCCGTTCGTCACCAAGTCCGCGGTGGCGCCGGAGCCGGAGGAGCAGTTCACCGTCTCCCGGATCTTCGCCGACCAGGAGCCGACCTCCGAGTGGGCCCCGGACAACCGCAACCGCAGCGCCGCCGAGCTCGGCTTCGACGACCACCTCACCGGCATCGGCAACGCCGGCTCCTCCGGGTTCAGCCCGGCCCTGGAGGCCGTCCAGCGCTCGCAGCGCCTCGACCAGGTCCGCCGCGCGGCCCTGGAGGGCGGCCCGCAGGAGCAGGTGCTGGACGCCGAGGTCGAGGAGGACTACCAGCAGGGCTACGACCAGTACGCCCCGCAGCAGGACTACCAGCAGGGCGCCTACTCGGACGACCGGTACAGCGCCGACGACCAGTACGGCTACGACCAGGGCGGCTACCAGCAGGACGAGTACGCCCAGGACGGCTACGGCCAGTACCCGCAGCAGGGTTACGACCAGGGCTACGCCGACGACCGGTACGGCTACGACCAGGGCGGCTACCAGCAGGACGAGTACGCCCGGGGCGACTACGGCCACCAGGCCCAGGAGGCCCCCGCGGGCCACCCGTACACCCCGGAACCGCCCGCCCTGCCCGCCGCCGAGCCCGCGCCGGCCCCCGCCACCACCCTGCCGTCCGGGCTGCCCCAGCGCCGCCCCGGCCAGCAGCTGGCGAGCGGCCCGGGCAGCGCCCCGGCCGGCCTGACCCCGTCCGGGGACACCCCGAACTGGTTCGCCGGCGCCAAGGACACCTCCTCGGCGCCCGTCGAGTCCCGCGGCCACGACGTGTCCGCACTGGGCGGCTACGGCCCGACCGGCCCGACCGCCTCCCCCTGGCAGTCGCCGAACGACGGTGACTGGCAGCGGGCCGAGCAGCTGCGCGAGCCCTCGTCCGCCGGCACCACCGGGGCCGGACTGCCCCGGCGCGTGCCCAAGCAGAACCTGGTGCCCGGCAACGCCAAGCCGACCCCGCAGGAAGGGCCGCAGGTCTCCCGCAGCCCCGAGGAGGTCCGTGGCCGCCTCACCAACCTGCGCCGCGGTGTCGAGCAGGGCCGCAGCGCCGGCAACACCGGAAGCTTCCGGATCGACCCCGATCAGGTAGACCAGTCCGGCAACGGACAGAACCGGAGCACCGATCTCTTCGGCGGCTCGAACCACCAGGAGCGTTGAGTTGACTCAGATGAGCCAGGCCGCACAGAACCTGAACTGGCTGATCACCAATTTCGTGGACAACACCCCCGGGGTGTCCCACACGGTGGTGGTCTCCGCGGACGGCCTCCTGCTGTGCATGTCGGAAGGCTTCCCGCGCGACCGCGCCGACCAGCTCGCCGCCGTCGCCTCCGGCCTCACCTCCCTCACCTCCGGCGCCAGCCGGATCTTCGAAGGCGGCGAGGTCAACCAGACCGTCGTCGAGATGGAGCGCGGCTTCCTGTTCCTGATGGCCATCAGCGACGGCTCCGCCCTCGCGGTCCTCGCCTCCCCCGACTCGGACATCGGTCTGGTCGGGTACGAAATGGCCCTGCTCGTCGACCGGGCCGGCGCCGTCCTCACCCCCGCGCTCCGCGCAGAACTCCAGGGCAGTCTCCTGCACTGACGGTTCGTCGGATACCGTCCAGGTATTCGAAGTACCTCCGCGTCCTTCCCGGGCCCGCTTCGGCGGGCTCGGGTTCGGACGTTGTACGGCCTTCGCACCACCGGCTCCGGACTCGTACCGAAGCCCGCACCGCACCGCCGCACCTTGTGAGGAGAGGAACCGTGACACCGCCCGACGACCGCAGCGGCCAGTACGGCGTTCCGTACCCTGGCACGGGCCACGACGCCTTCGGAGCACCCGGCGCCGGCCACGGTCAGCAGTACGGTCGGCACCAGTACGGGCAGCCCCAGCAGCACCCGTACGCCCGGCCCGAGGAGCAGTACGGCCAGTACGACCCGTACGCCCGGCCGCAGCCCGCCTTCGACACCCCGCCGCCCGGCTACCCGACGCCGCCCGGCCAGGTGCCCGCCCAGGACCCCGGCCACCGGCCGGCCCAGGAACCCGGGCACGTCGAGGAGTTCGAGGACGAGCAGGACTCCGGCCCGCTGATCCGGCCGTTCGCCATGACCGGCGGTCGCACCCGGCCCCGCTACGAACTCGCGCTGGAGGCCCTGGTCTCCGCCGACGTCGATCCGCAGCGTCTGGCCACCCTCCTCCCCGAGCACCAGCGGATCTGCACGCTGTGCACGGAGGTCAAGTCCGTCGCCGAGGTCTCGGCACTGCTCTCACTTCCCCTGGGAGTCGCCCGGATCCTCGTGGCCGACCTGGCCGAGGCCGGCCTCGTCGCCATCCACCAGCCCGCTTCCGGGGGCGAATCCGGAAACCAGCCCGACGTCACGCTGCTCGAAAGGGTCCTCAGTGGACTTCGCAAGCTCTAACGCGGCCGCCCCCACCCGCGCCACCACCTCCGCGAAGATCGTCATCGCGGGCGGCTTCGGTGTCGGCAAGACCACGCTCGTCGGCGCCGTCTCCGAGATCAACCCCCTGCGCACCGAAGCCGTCATGACCTCGGCCTCCGCCGGCATCGACGACATCAGCCACGTCTCCGGCAAGACGACCACCACCGTCGCCATGGACTTCGGCCGCATCACCCTCGACGAAGACCTCATCCTCTACCTCTTCGGCACCCCCGGACAGGACCGCTTCTGGTTCATGTGGGACGACCTCGTCCGAGGCGCCATCGGAGCCGTCGTCCTCGTCGACACCCGCCGCCTCGCCGACTGCTTCCCCGCCCTCGACTACTTCGAGAACAGCGGCCTGCCCTTCGTCGTCGCCCTCAACGGCTTCGACGGCCACCAGCCCCACACCGCCGACGAAGTCCGCGAAGCCCTCCAACTCGGCCCCGACACCCCCGTCATCACCCTCGACGCCCGCCGACGCGACAGCGCCAAGAGCGCCCTCATCACCCTCGTCGAACACGCCCTCCTCGCCCGACTCCGCTAGGGGCGCAGGAGGTCGCGACGGCCGGGGCCGCACGGCAGCAGGGCCTCGCGGCAGTAGGGCGTCACGGCAGCGGTGCCTCACGGCCGCAGGGCGTCACGGCAGCGGCCCGCCGGACCCGTTTCGGGTCCAGCGGGCCGCCGTCGAGCCGCCGTCGGGCCGGGCGCGGTCAGGCGGACGGCTCCGAGCGCTCCGCCGGCTCCAGCCCGGCCCGGATCAGGCCGTAGGTGTACGCGTCCTCCAGGGCCAGCCAGGAGGCGGCGACCACGTTGTCGGCCACGCCGACCGTGGACCAGCTCGCGGTGCCGTCGGTGGACTCGATCAGCACCCGGGTCTTGGAGCCGGTGCCGTGCTGGCCCTCCAGGATGCGGACCTTGTAGTCCACCAACTCGAAGGTGGCCAGCGGCGGGTAGGTGCCCTCCAGGGCCGTCCGCAGCGCCTGGTCCAGCGCGTTGACCGGACCGTTGCCCTCGCCGACGGCGATCCGGCGCTCGCCCTTGGCCCACAGCTTCACCGTGGCCTCGTTGCCGGAGACCCCGCCCGGGCCCTGCTCGCTGATGGTCCGCCAAGACTCCAGGCGGTAGAAGCGGTCCCGGCTGCCGCGGACCTCGTCGCGCAGCAGCAGTTCGAAGGAGGCGTCGGCGGACTCGTAGGTGTAGCCGAGGTTCTCCTGCTCCTTCACCTTGGCCACCACCCGGCCGGCCAGGTCGCGGTCGGTGGAGAGGTCGTAGCCGAGCTCCTTGCCCTTGAGCTCCACCGAGGCCCGGCCGGCCATGTCGGAGACCAGCATCCGCATGGTGTTGCCGACCAGTTCGGGGTCGGTGTGCTGGTACAGGTCCGGGTCGATCTTGATCGCCGAGGCGTGCAGGCCGGCCTTGTGGGCGAAGGCCGAGAAGCCGACGTACGGCTGGTGGGTGGACGGGGTCAGGTTGACCAGTTCGGCGATCGCGTGCGAGATCCGGGTCATCTCGGCCAGCCGGCCCGCGGGCAGGACCCGGCGGTCGTACTTCAACTCCAGTGCGCCGACCACCGGGAACAGGTTGGCGTTGCCGACCCGCTCGCCGTAGCCGTTCGCGGTGCACTGCACGTGGGTGGCGCCGGCGTCCACCGCGGCCAGGGTGTTGGCCACCGCGCAGCCGGTGTCGTCCTGGGCGTGCATGCCGACCCGGGCGCCGGTCGCGGCGATCACGTCCGCGACGGTGTCCCGCACGCCCGCCGGCAGCATCCCGCCGTTGGTGTCGCACAGCACCACCACGTCCGCCCCGGCCCGGTGCGCGGTGCGCACCACGGCGAGGGCGTACTCGCGGTTGTCCCGGTAGCCGTCGAAGAAGTGCTCGCAGTCGAGGAAGACCCGGCGGCCCTGGCCGCGGAGGAACTCGACGCTGTCCCGGATCATCTCCAGGTTCTCGTCCAGCGTGGTGCGCAGCGCCAGCTCGACGTGCCGGTCGTGGGCCTTGGCCACCAGGGTGACCACCGGCGCGCCGGAGGCGACCAGCGCGGCCAGCTGCGGGTCCTCGGCGGCCTTGCCGCCGGCCCGGCGGGTGGCGCCGAAGGCGACCAGCTGTGCGTGGCGCAGCTCCAGTTCGGCGGCGGCGCGGGCGAAGAACTCGGTGTCCCGGGGGTTGGCCCCCGGCCAGCCGCCCTCGATGAAGCCGACCCCGAACTCGTCCAGGTGCCGGGCGATGGCCAGCTTGTCCGCCACCGTCAGGTTGATGCCCTCACGCTGCGCGCCGTCGCGCAGGGTGGTGTCGAACACGTGGAAGCTGTCGTCGGTACGGCTGACCTCGGTCATGACCCCTGGTTCTCCGTTCGGGGAGGTTGGTACTGCTCTGCCGGATTTCTCGTCCCGGCTCCACTGTCCAGGATCCCGCGCGCGGCCCCGGTGTCCCCGAGCCCCTTGTGGGGGCCCTCGGCCGGTCCGGGCTGTGCTCACTGGGACGGAGCCCAGAAAGCGAAAAGACCCCTCGCGGGTGCGAGAGGTCTGCGCGCGGGTCTGGACGCTCGTGGTCGCTCCGCATCGGGTCCTGCGGGAGCGGTCACTGCGGACCGGCGCGCCTGCTGCCAATAATCAGCGAAAGCGAGGACACGCCCGCAGTCTGGCACAGCCTCCGGGATCCGGCCCGCCCGTCTCGCGATGCGGAACGGGGCAGGCCGGAGGGGGTGCCCGGCGTCCGCGGAATCAGACGATCTTGTGCAGCCAGCCGTGGGTGTCGGGGCTCTGGCCGCCCTGGATGGCCAGCAGGGCCTTGCGCAGCTCCATGGTGACCGGGCCGGGCTCGCCGGTGCCGACGGTCCAGTCGGCGGCCGCGGACTTCACCGAGCCGACCGGGGTGATGACGGCGGCGGTGCCGCAGGCGAAGACCTCGGTGAGGGTGCCGTCGGCGTTCGCCTGCTGCCACTCGTCGGTGGAGATCTTCCGCTCCTCGACCGCGTAGCCGAGGTCGGCGGCGAGCTGGAGCAGCGAGTCGCGGGTGATGCCGGGCAGCAGGGCGCCGGACAGCTCCGGGGTGACGATCTTCGCGCCCTCGCCCTCACCGAAGACGAAGTACAGGTTCATCCCGCCCATCTCCTCGACCCACCGGTGCTCGGCGGCGTCGAGCCAGACCACCTGGTCGCAGCCCTTCTCGGCGGCCTGGGCCTGGGCGACCAGCGAGGCCGCGTAGTTGCCCGCGCACTTGGCGGCGCCGGTGCCGCCGGGCGCGGCGCGGACGTACTCCTTGGAGAGCCAGACCGAGACCGGCTTGACGCCGCCCGGGAAGTAGGCGCCGGCCGGCGAGGCGATGATCATGAACAGGTAGGAGTTCGCCGGACGGACGCCCAGACCGACCTCGGTGGCGAACATGAACGGGCGCAGGTAGAGGCTCTGCTCCGGCTCGTTCGGGACCCAGGCCCGCTCCTGCTGGACCAGCAGCTCGACCGCCTCGACGAAGGCCTCCACCGGCAGCTCCGGCATCGCCAGGCGGCGGGCCGAGGCCTGGAAGCGGAGGGCGTTGGCCTCGGGGCGGAAGGTCGCGATGGAGCCGTCGGCCTGGCGGTAGGCCTTGAGGCCCTCGAAGATCGCCTGGCCGTAGTGCAGGGTCATGTTCGCCGGGTCCATCTCCACCGGCGCGTACGGGACCAGCTGCGCGTCGTGCCAACCACGGCCCTCGGTCCAGCTGATGGTGACCATGTGGTCGGTGAAGACGCGGCCGAAGCCGGGGTTGGTCAGCCGGGCCTGGCGCTCCGCTGCCGACAGCGGGTGGGCGGAGGGCTTGAGGTCGAACGTGATGGGCGCCTGGGTGGGCGTGCTCATGGCTGTTTCCTTCACCGTGGGGTTCGTTCGGGCCGCCACCGCCGAAGGAACGATACGGCTCTCCAACGCCGGAACGAACGCACAACGGCACGGCCCCACTGTCGATACTCGCATCCAGAGGGCCGTGCCGAACAGTTGCCCGCTCCTTGGGGAGCTGCAAGCTGCGGTTATGCGGAGCGGCCCGGCCGGCCGGATCCGCTCGGGTTCCGGCCGGCCTAGCCGGCTACTCGCTCGGCGAGCGCGTCGCCGACCTCGGAGGTGGAACGGGCGGCGGAGCGCTCGGCGAGGTCCGCCGCGACGGCGGCCTCGACCCTGGCGGCCTCGGCGGCGAAGCCGAGGTGCTCCAGCAGCATGGCGACCGACAGCACGGTGGCGGTCGGGTCGGCCTTGCCCTGGCCGGCGATGTCCGGCGCCGAGCCGTGCACCGGCTCGAACATGGACGGGAACTCGCCGCTCGGGTTGATGTTGCCGCTCGCGGCCAGGCCGATGCCGCCGGTGACGGCCGCGGCCAGGTCGGTCAGGATGTCGCCGAACAGGTTGTCGGTGACGATGACGTCGAAGCGCTCCGGCTGGGTGACGAAGAAGATGGTCGCCGCGTCGACGTGCAGGTAGTCGGTGGTGACCTCGGGGAACTCCTCGCCGACCTCGGCGAAGATCCGCGTCCACAGGTGCCCGGCGTGCACCAGCACGTTGTTCTTGTGCACCAGGGTGAGCTTCTTGCGCGGCCGCGCCTGGGCCCGGCGGTAGGCGTCGCGCACCACGCGCTCGATGCCGTACGCGGTGTTCAGGCTGACCTCGGTGGCCACCTCGTGCGGGGTGCCGGTGCGCAGCGAGCCGCCGTTGCCGACGTACGGGCCCTCGGTGCCCTCGCGGACGACCACGAAGTCGATCGCCGGCTGACCGGCCAGCGGGGAGGCGACCCCGGGGAAGAGCCGGCCCGGCCGCAGGTTGATGTGGTGGTCGAAGGCGAACCGCAGCTTGAGCAGCAGCCCGCGCTCCAGCACCCCGGACGGGACGCTCGGGTCCCCGATGGCGCCCAGCAGGATCGCGTCGAAGGCCTTGAGCTCGGCCAGCACGTCGTCCGGCAGCGTCTCCCCGGTCCGGTGGTAGCGCCGGGCCCCGAGGTCGTACTCGGTGGTCTCCAGCTTCACGTCGGCGGGGAGCACGGCGCCGAGGACCTTGAGGCCTTCGGCCACCACCTCCTGGCCGATGCCGTCACCCGGGACAACTGCGAGACGAATGGTGCGAGACATGCTCGGACCCTACTCCCGCGTCCCAGGTGCTGACACCTCGCGTCCAACATTCGGACACGTACGGAGGAGCCCGAAGTCCCGACAGCGCGTCACTCCTTTGAGGGGGCGCGGGTGGCCAGGGGTGCGCCGGGGGCGCGCTTAGGGTGGCGGGGTCCGGGATTCCTGGCAGAACGGGGCGCGTGGGTGAAGGCCGAACGGCGGCGGGAGGTGCTGGTCTGCGGGGCCGCGGCCGGGCTGGCGATGGGTGCTTTCGCGCTGGCCGCGGCGGTGCGCGGGCGGTGGCCAGGCGGGGCCGGCGCGATCGCCGTGCCGTACCACGCGCACCTGTGGGACCTGCTGCACGGGCAGGCCACCGGGGACCTGCTGTTCAACTGGAACAGCGGCTACGGCGTCCCGTTCCTGGCGGACTTCTTCGCCTACCTGATGAACCCGTTCTCCTGGCCGACCGCGCTCCTCCCCCGCGACCAGGGGCAACTCGCCGTCTTCCTGGTCGCCCTGGCCACCATCGGCCTGGGCACCGCCCTGATGGCCCACCTGCTCGGCCGGCTGCACCCCGGCCCCCGGTGGCTGCGGGTGTTCGCCGCCGTCGGGTACGGGCTCTGCGCCTGGGTGCTGGACATCGGCGGCGGGGCGCCGATGTGGCTGTGGGGCCTGGTCTCGCTGCCGCTGCTCGGCCTGGTCGGGGACTGGTGCCTGCACGAGCGCCGCTGGGTGGTCGGCGCGCTGTGCGTCGCGCTCGCCTGGGCGGGCAACCTCTACACCGCGGCGCTGGCCACCCTGGTCGCCGGACTCCTGTTCGCCGTACGGCTGTTCGCCACCCCGCGCGCGTTCCGGCACCGGGTCCGGGCCTCCGGGCGGGCAGTCACCCTGACCACCGCCGGGGTGCTGCTCGCCGCCCCCGTGCTGTTCGTCGCCGTCCGGGCCGCCCGCGGCGCCCAGCCGGAGTCCCCGGTGCAGCCGCTCGGCCCCTCCGGCCTGGACGGGCACCTCGCCCAGCTGCTGCCGGCCATCACCGGCGGGCGGCCGCTGCCGGACGTGGCGATCGGGGTGCTCGGCCTGCTGCTGGTGTGCGGGCTGCCGTTCAACCGCCGGGTGCGGGTCCGCGAGCGGGCGGCCTGGTGCACGGCGCTGCTGCTGGTGGTGCTGAGCTTCGTCTGGACCCCGACGGTGCTGGTCTGGCACGGCCTGGCGATCCCGGCCGGCGGGCCGTACCGGGTCTCCTTCGTGCTCAGCGGGCTGCTGGTGCTGGCCGGTTGGGTGTCGCTCGCGCACCGGCCGGACCTGCCGACCCTGCTGGGCGGCGCCGCGCTGACCGCGGCGATCGCCGCCCTGGCGGCGGCCCGGGGCTCGGTTCACGCCTCCACCTGGGCGCTGCTGGGGGTCGGCGGCGCCGTCCTGCTGGCCGCGCTCGCGGCGCTGGACCGCCGGCACACCGACCGCCGGGTGACGGCGCTGGCCACCTGGGTGATCGGCGGCGCGGTGCTCGGCAACGCCGTCTGGTCCGGGTACGCGGCGCTCGGCGCGGCCCCCGACGACGGCGTCTCCCCCGCCGCCGTCCGGGCCGGGCACGCCGCGGTGCGGGCCGGCGCCGACTGGCCGGACCTGCGCAGCGACCCCGGCCCGCACGCCTTCACCCCCAACGACCCGCTGCTGCTGAACGGCCAGGGCGGCGGCTACTCCAGCGGCTACCTGCCGACCGTCGCCGCCCTGCTGCTGCACGACCTCGGCGCGGGCTGGACGGCCGGCGGGCGGCAGACCGGGGGCGTCACCGACCCGGTCGGCCAGGCGCTGTTCGGGGTCGGCGCCCACCTGGACGACGCACCGCGGCCCCCGGGCTTCACCGCCGTCCGGGCCCCCGCGCCGCCCCTGGTCACCGTGCTGCCGCCGGGCACCCGGACGGCCGCCTCCTCGGTCTGGTCCCGCCAGGAGTCGCTGCTCGGCAGCCAGGTGTACGACGTCCCGCTGCCCGTCCCGGCCGGCGGCCCGGCGCCCACCCTGCACGGCACCAGCGGCTGGTCGGTGCCGGGCGGTGCGGAGGGCACGGTGTTCACGGCCGCCTGCACCCCGGGCTCGACGGCGTACATCCACCCGCTCTGGTACCGCGGCGCGGTCAGCGGCCTGGGCACCGACTTCCCGAGCGACGGCGAGCAGCCCACCACGGCCGTGCCCGTGCACCGGCTGGGGACCGTCCCGGCCGACGGCACGGTCCGGGTGACCCTGCGCTCGGACGTGGTCAGCCAGGTCCCCGCCCGCCCGATCGGCTGCCTGCGGGCCGACGCCCTGGCGGCCGCCGTCACCCGGCTCACCGCCACCGGCGCCACCCGGGTCGAGGCCGGCGGCCACAGCCTGACCGCCGCCCTGCCGGCCGGCTCCACCGGTACCGCGCTGTTCTCCGTCCCCGCCACCGAGGGTTGGACCTGCGCCGTCGACGGCGGCACCCCCGCCGTGCCCACCCCGGTCCTCGGCATGATCGGCGTCCCGCTCGGCGGTGGCGCCGGCCGGGTCTCCTGCGGCTTCCGCCCGCCCGGCCTCACCGAGGGCCTCACCGTCGCCACCGGCACCGCCGCCGTGCTCGTCCTGGTCGCGGTCTTCGCCCGGCTCTCCCGCCGCCCCACCCGCGTCCCGCGCCGCGAACGCCGACTGGCCGCCCGGGACTGAGCGGACAGCGGCTGAGCGGACAGCGCGAGGGGGGGGGGGGGGGGGGGGGGGGGGGGGGGGGGGGGGGGGGGGGGGGGGGGGGGGGGGGGGGGGGGGGGGGGGGGGGGGGGGGGGGGGG
>NZ_JBVHYH010000013.1:125372-133722 GCF_055569135.1 Kitasatospora sp. NPDC029367 | reverse complement strand
CCCCCCCCCCCCCCCCCCCCCCCCCCCCCCCCCCCCCCCCCCCCCCCCCCCCCCCCCCCCCCCCCCCCCCCCCCCCCCCCCCCCCCCCCCCCCACGACCGTCCACCACCGGGACGGCTCTGTGCCACCACCTCGGGATCAGCCGGATTGGCTCTTCGTCCCCGCCGGCCAACCCCTCCTAGCCCGGCGAGGCGTGGAGCGTCACGGCGTAAGTCCTCTAAGGCGGGGATCCGCCCCGCGCTCGCGGGGGTTGCTCGGAGAACCTCCCGGTGGCGCGGCGGATCGCGCCGTTTCTCGAAGGAACCCACGATCTCTCACTCCTTCAAGAGCGTGCGCTGGTCCCCGACGACGCCTGCACCAGGTGCCCACGTACCCGTGCGTGTCCGACACGCGCGGACCAAACACGGCCCGAACCGGTGCCAACGCTGTCCCGCTGCTCACGGAAGGGCCATTTTCGAGCAGGTGCCCATCCGCCGGCGCATCGACCTCCAGGTCGCCACCCCGGGCCTCGCCGCCCGCGCCACCGACGGCCGCGTGGAGCGCGCCGACGCCCACGCCGGGCGCTGGTCCGGCCACGGCCCGGTCGCGGTGGCCTACGGCCTGGACAGCTGACCGGCACGCGGCCGCGGGAGCACAGGTCGGTGCCGGCCGCGCCTGGGGGCGGGGCCGGCACCGGTGGTGAGCCGGGGTGGAGCGGATTTACCTCACGGAAGATTCGACGGCGATCCAAGTACCGGGGGCTGCGGGGAGTTGCGGTGGTGCGGCCGGGGAATTTCCGTTCGGGGACCGCTCCGGCGGTTTCGTCAGAGGATCCGGATGGAGTTCACCTTCGGCGGGCGGTTCGGGTACGAGATGTCGGTCCAGCGGTTGACCCGCACCGAATCGCCGTTGGCGTCGGAGTAGATCAGGTCGTTGTTCCCCGTGGAGATGCGGTCGACCCACCACCCGCCGAAGTCGATCGACCCCGCGTTCGCGTAGCAGTCCACGCTGTCGCGGCCGTCGAGGTGCGACCAGATCTTCAGGAAGTCATTGCGGTTCCCGTCGCACGGGATGTGGTCGATGGCGAAGGCGCTGCCGGACGGCACGGCCACGGTGAGGGTGGCCGCCGCGGCGAAGGCCAGGGCCATCGAGCTCGCGGCCTTCTTCGCTTTCGTGAACATGGATGCTCCTCAGTCGGATGGAATGACGAATCGGAGTCCGCTGCGCAACGAGCTTCCGTTGCGTCGTACTCGATCAGTATCCGGACCGGGTTTATGAGGGTCAATCGAACGGGCCTTGGCTCAAGGCGTTCTCGGTCATTTCCACGAGGATTATCCGCGAGGCGTGGGGCGTGGTTCGTCCGGTGCGTCGCGTGGGGCTCCGGGGCAGGACTGACGGGTCGTCGGTCCGAGGCCGCCCGGTGGCCGCTCTGACGTGGGGCGACGGCCGGGCCGGCGAGGGGGCCCGCCAGGGGCCGGGGGCACGTGGCCGGGAGAAGGGGGTGGGGGTGGCGTCCGCGCGACCGGGGGCAGTGTCGGTGGGGTGGGGTGGTGGTGTCAGTCCGGATGGTTCCGGGTTCCCGGGTGGGTGGCGGGTGGTTAGCGTGCCCCGGGTGGTCCGGAGGGGCCGCTATCACGCGTCTTCAGGAGGTCGGGATGACCGCGCACCACCCCAGTCGTAGGGCTCGCCGCCGCCGGTGCAGGGCATGAGGGGCGGACCGGTGCTGGGTTCCGTTCCGCGGCTGGTGCTGGCCGCGGCCGCGCTGCTGCTGCCGGTCGCCGTACCGGCCGCGCCCGCCGGGGCGGCGCCGGTGGCGGTCGCCGGGTTCGCGGCGTCCTGCCCGGCCCGCGGCCAGATCTCCCAGGGCTACACCCCGGAGCACAACGGCATCGACATCGCCAACGACTACGGCACCCCGATCTACGCGGTGGGCGACGGCGAGGTGACGGCCTCCGGACCGGCGCAGGGCTACGGCCAGTGGATCCGCATCCTGCACCCGGACGGGACCATCACCGAGTACGGGCACATGAGCGAGCGGGACGTGGCCGTCGGCGAGCACGTGACGGCGGGCCAGCAGATCGCGTTGATGGGCAGCGAGGGCGAGGCCAGCGGCCCGCACCTGCACCTGCGGGTCTGGGCCGACGCCAACGCGACCGTGCGCACCGACCCCGTTCCCTACCTCGCGGACCGCGGCATCACCATGCCCTGCCGACCGGGGACCGGTCCGCGTCCGGCGCCGTTGGTGTATCCGGCGCCGTCCGGAAAGGTGGTGTCGGCGCGCGGGGCGGACGGCCGGCTGGAGGTCTTCGCGGCCGGGGCCAACGGTGTCTCGCACGCCTGGCAGACGGCGGTGAACGGCGCCTGGTCGGACTGGGAGTCCCTGGGCGGACCGGGCGGCGCCGAATTGGCGATCGGTCCGGACGCGGACGGGCGGCTGGAGATGTTCGCCCTCAACGGCGCTACGCTCCAGCATCGTTACCAGCTCGCCCCGTCCGGCGCCTGGTCGGGTTGGGAGGCCTTCGGGGGCGGCGGCCACGACCTCGCCGTCGGCGCCAACCAGGACGGGCGGCTGGAGGTCTTCGCGTCGGGCTCGGTGGGGCTCTTCCACAAGTACCAGACCACACCCAACAGCGGCTGGTCGGACTGGGAATCGGCGGGCGGCGGACCGGCCGACAGCGAAGTCCGGCTCGGCAAGGCCCCGGACGGCCGACTGGAGGTGTTCGCGCTCAACGCCAGCACCTTCCAGCACCAGTGGCAGACCACCCCCAGCGGCGCCTGGTCAACCTGGGAGACCTTCGGCGGCGGCGGGCACGCCCTCACCGTCGACCACAACGAGGACGGACGACTCGAAGTCCTCGCCTCCGGCCCGGCCGGCGTCTTCCACAAGTACCAGACCAACCCCACCACCTGGTCCGGCTGGGAGCCCACGGGCGGACCGGCCGACTCCCGGCTGACCAGCCAGCCGACGGCGGACGGCCGGGTCGAGGTCTTCGGCATCAACGGCAGTACCGCGCAGCACATCTGGCAGACCGGGCTGAACGCCCCGTACGGCCAGTGGGACACCTTCGGCGGCGGCGGCACGGGTATCACCGCCGCGACCAACGCCGACGGCCGGATCGAGGTCTTCGGGACCAGCAGCGCCGGCGTCTACCACAAGTGGCAGACCGGCTTCTCCACCTGGTCCGACTGGGCCTGGCTCAACTCCACCGCCGGCCCCGCCGTCAACTGAGGAGACCTCACGTGACCAGCACACCACGCACCCGACGGGCGCCCCACCGCGTCCTGCTGTCCGCGCTCGCCTCCCTGGGTGTGGCGGCGGGCCTGACGGCGGGCGCCACGCCCGCGCCCGCCGCCACCGGCATCGACCTGTGCGCCGAGGTCGGCTACAACGCGGGCTTCCGGGGCGACGCCCTGGTGACCGCGATCGCCGTCGGCATGGCCGAGTCCAGCTGCAACCCCTCGGCGTCCAACGTCCAGAACAACACCCCGCCGTCCCGCGACCGCGGCCTGTGGGAGATCAACGACTACTGGCACCCCGAGGTCAGCGACGCCTGCGCCTTCGACGCCCAGTGCAACGCCGACGCGGCCTACCGCATCTCCAACGGCGGTACCAACTGGCAGCCCTGGTCGACGTACAACCAGCGCGCGCACGAGCGCTACCTGGGTGCGGCGCAGGCCGCCGCGGACCGGCTCGGCCACCACGACCCGGGGCCGGCGCCGTTGGTGTACCCGGCGAAGTCCGGAAAGGTGGTGTCGGCGCGCGGGGCGGACGGCCGGCTGGAGGTCTTCGCGGCCGGGGCCAACGGGGTCTCGCACGCCTGGCAGACGTCGGTGAACGGCGCCTGGTCGGACTGGGAGTCCCTCGGCGGCCCCGGCGGCGCCGAGTTGGCGATCGGGCCGAACGCGGACGGACGGCTGGAGATGTTCGCCCTCAACGGCAGCACCCTCCAGCACCGTTACCAGCTCGCCCCGTCCGGCGCCTGGTCGAACTGGGAGGCCTTCGGAGGCGGCGGCCACGACCTCGCCGTCGGCGCCAACCAGGACGGGCGACTGGAGGTCTTCGCCTCCGGCCCGGTGGGCCTCTTCCACAAGTACCAGACCGCACCCAACAGCGGCTGGTCGGACTGGGAATCGGCGGGCGGCGGACCGGCCGACAGCGAAGTCCGGCTCGGCAAGGCCCCCGACGGACGGCTGGAGGTGTTCGCGCTCAACAGCAACACCTTCCAGCACCAGTGGCAGACCACCCCCAGCGGCGGCTGGTCAACCTGGGAGAGCTTCGGCGGCGGCGGACGCGCCCTCACCGTCGACCACAACGAGGACGGACGCCTCGAAGTCCTCGCCTCCGGACCGGCCGGCGTCTTCCACAAGTACCAGACCAACCCCACCACCTGGTCCGGCTGGGAGGCCGCCGGTGGACCGGCCGACTCCCGGATCACCAGTGAGCGCTCCCCGGACGGCCGGGTGGAGGCGTTCGCCATCAACGGCAGCACCGCGCAGCACATCTGGCAGACCGGCGTGAACGCGCCCTACGGCCAGTGGGACGGTTTCGGCGGCGGCGGCACCGAGATCTTCGCCGCCGCCAACGCCGACGGCCGGATCGAGGTCTTCGGCGCCAGCAGCGCCGGCGTCTACCACAAGTGGCAGACCGGCTTCTCCACCTGGTCCGACTGGGCCTGGCTCAACACCACCGCCGGCCCCGCCGTGGGCTGACACCACCGGCTCTCCCCCGACCGCGGATCGGCAGGCACGGCCTGCCGGTCCGCGCCGACCGTCCCGCTCACCGAACCCCCCGACCTCGCCGTCACGTGGCCTGCACCACCATTCTGTTTATTGTCATGCTCAAGGAGGTAACGTTCCGTCCGTCAGGGCAACGGTCGGTGTGCGGTACGGGACAGCAGTGTGCGGGACGGGGGAACGGTGAGTGGGATTCTCGTCCACCTGCCGGAGGGGAACGGCGACGAGGCGGTGACCCTGCGGCTCGGGCCGGGGGAGCGGGCGCGTTTCGGGCGGGGCTCGGCCGGTACGCCGGTGGAGCTCCGGCTCGGCGACGAGACGGTCTCCCGGCTGGCCGGGGAGATCCACGCGACCGACGACCACTGGCAGTTGAGCAACCTCAGCAACACCCACGCCTACCTGGTGGAGAACCCGGAGGGCGCCGGTGAGTACCTGCGGGTGCCGCCGCGGCGGATCGGCGCGCCGATCCCCTTCGAGTTCTCCCGGGTGGTGCTGCCCTCGCGGCGCGAAACCCCGCTGTCCTTCCAGGTGTTCGCGCCCGACCACGTCTACCTCGACCCGCACGCCCGCGGCGGCTCCTGGGAGAGCCGCACCATGACGGCGTACTCGCTGGACGAGACCGCCACCTACTTCCTGGTGCTGGTCGCGCTCTGCGAGCCGTGGCTGCGCGACCTCTCCCCCGCCGCCGTGCCCACCACCCCCCAGGTGGTCGCGCGGCTGCGCGGCCACCCCGCCTGCGGCCGGCTCACGGCGCGCGCGGTCAGCTCCCACCTCGACTACCTCGCCGACGAGAAGCTCCGCGTCGAACTGCCCGACGGCGCGGCGCGCCCGGACCGCCGCAGCGGCAAGCGCGAGGCCGTCGTCGGGCTGGCGTTGAAGTTCGGCATCGTCCGCGAGGAGCACCTCGCGCTGCTGCCGCGCCCCGAGGCGCCGGGCCCGGACGGTCGGGAATGGTAGGGAGGGCAGCGAGCATGCACGATCCGGCCTTCTGCGGGGACGGCGAGGACCTGCTGCCACCCGGTCACCGGGTCGGCGGGTGGACCGTGACGGGGCTCATCGGCGAGGGCGGCTGGGCGACCGTCTACGCCGCGCGCCGGAGCGGAACGAACGAGGTCACGGACACAGCTGCGGTCACCGACGCGGACGGCACCGTCGCGCTCAAGGTGCTGCCGACCGCCGGGCTCGCGCCCCGGCAGGCCCGCAGCGTCGCCGAGGCCGCCCGGCGCGAGGTCGAGTTGGCCCGGACCGCGCCGCACCCGCGGCTGGTCCCGCTGCTCGACACCCTCACCCTGACCGCCCCCGAGCACCCCGCGCTGGACGGCGCGATCGTCCTGGTCATGGAGCGGGCGCAGTGCACCCTGCGCGAACTGCTCGTCGGCGGCGTCGACGAGGACCGGGGCGGCCGGATCGTGGCCGGCATCTGCGAGGGCCTGGCCCACCTGCACCGCTCCGGCTGGGTGCACACCGACCTGAAGCCCGAGAATGTCCTGATCGGCCGGGACGGCGAGGTCCGCCTCTCCGACTTCGGCCTCGCCATCGAGCTCACCGGCACCCACGGCCACTGCGCCCCGATGGGCACCCCCGACTACCTCCCGCCGGAGCGGTGGAAGGAGCCGCTCGGCGAGCAGGGTGTCAAGATCCGTACCACCGCGGACATCTGGGCGCTCGGCATCGTGATCCACGAGGTGTTCGCCGCGGGCGTCCCGCCCTTCCCCGGCGCCACCCCGACCGCGCGCAGCGCCGCCGCCCAGCAGTACGCCGAGGGCCGCGCCGCGCTGCGCCTGGCCTCCGACGTCCCGCCGTTCTGGCGCGAGCTGGCCGCCGACTGCCTCGCCCCGACCCACGCCGCCCGCGCCCCGCACACCGCGGAGAGCCTGCTGGCCCGGATCCGCGACCACCGGTCCGGCCGCCGGCCGCGCCGGGGCCGCCGCCCGCGGCTGCGCGCGGCCCTGCTCGCGCTGGTCGCCGCCGCGACGGCCGCCGGTTCCGCCGCGGCGCTCTGGCCGCGCTCCGAGCCGCCCGGGCACCCCGGCCGGATCCGGGTCTTCAACGCCGAGCGCAGCTGCCAGGACCGCGCCGACCGCGACCCCGGGTGCAGCCTCGGCCTGGCCGTCGACCCGCTGCGCCCGTACACGGCCGGCAACGTCGTCCCCACCCGCGTCTGGCACGGCGACACCCTCGACGCCGACTGCCAGCTCGCCACCGGCCTGCCGATCGTGGACGAGGAGGACCGCGCCTCCACCCTCTGGTACCGGGTCCACCTCCCCGACACCGCCACGGCCTGGCTCCCGGCCGTCCGGACCAAGGACCGCCCGACCCTCCTCGACTGCCGCTGAGCACCACGGCGCGCCGGGGCCGTCCCGGCGTACCGGGGCCGTCCGGCGCGCCACTCCGGATCGTTCCGGATTCCGGGCCCGGCGGGCCCGCCACTACCTTGTCGACGGCGCCGACCGGACCGGCCGGCGCGGAGTGCAGGGAGCAGCGATGTCGACGACCGCCACCACCACCCGGCCGAGCACCGCCGAACTCGGGGACCAGGAGCGCGCGGTGCTCCGGGCGGTCGGCTGCGGCCTGAGAGACGACGAGATCGCGGCCGACCTCGCCGTCCCCGAGGAGGTGGTGGCCGGAGTCCTGGCGCGGGTCCTCGGGAAGCTCGGGCTGCGCGACCGGGCCGCCGCCATCGTGCACGCCTTCGACTGCGGGCTCGTCGCGCCCGGCTGCGGCCCCCGCACGCCGGTGCCCAGGTCGGGGCGGGTGCCCGGGCCGGGGCCACGCGGCGCCGCGACGGGCGCTCCGAAGGTGCGGATCTCGGTGCTCGGACCGCTCCGGGCGCAGCACGACGGGAGGGACCTGGACCTGGGGCACCTGCGCCAGCAGGCCGTACTGGCGGCACTCGCGCTGCACCGGGGACGGACCGTCAGCCAGCAGGAGCTGCTGGACGGCGTGTGGGGGTCGGAGCCGCCGGTCACCAACGTGGTGCCGGTGCACGTGTACCGGCTGCGCAAGGCCCTGCGCCGCGGGGACTGTCCGGCCTCGGTGATCGAGCGCGACCGGTACGGCTACCGCCTGGTCGCCGCGGCGACCGAGGTGGACCTGGCCCGGATGGAGGAGCTGGTCACCGCCGCCGGGACGGCGCACCGGGCGGGTGACCTGCCCGAGGCGGTCCGGCTCTGCTCCCGGGCGCTGGACCTGTTCGGCGGGGAGCCGCTGGCCGGGCTGCCGGGCCCGCTCGCCGAACTGGAGCGGCTGCGGCTGACCGAGCGCAGGATCACCCTCGCCCAGCGGCGCTCGGAGTGGCGGCTCCGGCTTGGGCAGTACACCGGGGCGATCACGGAGCTGATGGCGCTGTCCACGGAGCACCCGCTGAACGAGCCGGTGGCGGCGATGCTGATGGGCGCGCTGTTCCGTGGCGGTCGGCAGGCCGACGCGCTGGCCGTGTTCGACCGCACCCGCCGCAGGCTCGCGGACGAGCTGGGGGTTCCGCCGAGCCCGGTGCTGCGGCGGACGCAGCGGCTGATCCTGCGCGGGGCCTGAGGCCACCGGGCCGGGGGGGGGGGGGGGGGGAGGAGAGGGGGGGGGGGGGGGGGGGGGGGGGGGGGGGAGGGGGGGAGGGGGGGGGGGGGGGGGGGGGGGGGTGG
>NZ_JBVHYH010000013.1:111945-125362 GCF_055569135.1 Kitasatospora sp. NPDC029367 | reverse complement strand
TGCCTCGCCTTCGCTTTTCCGCCCTCCTCTCTCTCTCCCTCCCTACCCCCCCCCCCCCCCCCCCCCCCCCCCCCCCCCCCCCCCCCCCCCCCCCCCCGACCGGACTCAGGAGGCGAAGGCCCGTTCCAGCCGGGGGATCAGGTCCCGGAGGTCCTGTTCCCAGCAGTAGGCGTTGTGGCCGCCGTTGCACTGGCTCCCCCAGGCGGAGCCGTCGCCGTAGTCGACGTAGTAGTAGGGCATGCCCAGGGCGTCCATGTGCTCCTTGACGTGCTTGGACGCGCCTTCGAGCCAGAACTCCGGCTCGGTGGCCACCCCGCGGCCGTTGCCGACGTAGATGGAGACGCCGACGCCGGCGAGCTTGTCCATGTGCTGGGACGGGTCGGCCGCGTTCCACCGCCAGTCCGCGTTGAACACCGGGTAGGGGGTGCCGAACAGGGCGTCGCTGTCCACGGCGGGCTTGTAGGGGTCGTTGTTCGGGTCGCACGCCCCGGACGAGGAGCCGCAGATCACGCCCTGGGCGTCGACGAGGGAGGCGACCACGGCCAGCCGGAGGTCCATGGAGTCCACCGACAGGTCGATGTCGCCCGAGAGCGAGGCGGTCTGGCTGAACAGGTCGGGGCGGTCCTGGGCGTAGTGGAAGGCGCCGAACCCGCCCATGGAGACCCCGGCGACGGCCCGGCCCTTCTTGGTGGCGACGGTCCGCAGGTTCGCGTCGATGAACGGGATCACCTGGTTGAGGTGGAAGTTCTCCCAGTTCTGGGCGCCGAGCTGGGTGTTCTGGTTGAGCCAGTTCGCGTACCAGCCGCGGGCGCCGCCGTCCGGGATGACGGTGATCATCGCGTTGGACGTGGTCAGTGCCGGGTAGTTCTGCTGGATCGGGTCGTCGGGCGAGCCGTGCAGGAAGTACAGCACCGGGTAGCGCCGGGTCGGGTCGTCGTAGTAGCCGCTCGGCAGGATGATCTTGATGTGGTGCTTGCCGGTGACCTCGGGCGTGGTGACGGTGAGGTAGAAGTTCGTGGGGCCGCCCACGCTCTGGTCGACCTGGGTCAGGCCGTACCCGTCCGTCATCCGCGGCGGTACCCCGGTGCCGACGGCGGCGGCCTGGGCCGAAGCGGTCGGAGCGGCCGGAGCCGCCGTGGTGGCCGTCCCGAGGATGCCGACGACGGCGGCCAGCAGGGCCGCCAGCCTTCGCCGGCGGTGCGGTGTCCTCGTCATGGTGCTCCCCCTCGTGGGTGTGGTCGTGGGTGGCGTCGTTGGTGACGTCGTGTGCGTCGTCGTGCGCTGAGCGGACTCAGTCAAGGACCTTGACCTCCAGGGCCGGTGAGGCCGCGATCTGCTCCTCGGTGTAGCGCTCCGGCACCCACTGGCCGGTCGAGAACAGCTTGGTCTGGTCCGCGTAGTGCGGCGAGTTCGGGTTGGCGGACTGGGAGTAGGCCAGTACCGAGGCGGCCTGCGGCGGCCCGTCGGCGGTGAACCGGGTCTCCTGGATGAAGCTGGAGCCGAAGGTGATGTCGAACTTGCCGTCGACCGAGCCGGGCGTGACCACGTTCAGCACCCCCGTTTCGTGGATCGCACCGGGGACCGGGATCTGCTCGCCGTTACGGGTGACCTTCTGGACGTCCGAGAGCCGCGCGTCCAGCGGAATGCCGGCGTTACGCAGGGAGAGCACGGCCCGGGCGACCGAGTTGCGGACGGCGTCGTTGCCGGCGTCCAGCGAATTGGGCGTGTGCACCGGGTCCTTGGGGTCGAAGGGCACCCGCCAGGGCAGCTTCTCGATCGCCTGCCCGCCGCCCAGGAGGAACCAGACGTTCTCGAACAGCCAGGAACCCCGGCTGTCCGGGGTGAACTTGTGGTTCCAGGCGGCCAGGATCGGACACGCCTCACTGATGTTGACCAGGTTGCCGTCCACCAGCACGAGCCCGAACGGCGCGCCCTGGCAGGCGCTCACCGTGGCGTTGAGGGCCAGGTCGGCCGCCCTGCTGTTGTCGGCGAACAGCAGTTGCCGCATGGTCTCCGGGGTGAAGCCCCGGCCCGGCAGACCGTCGGTGCCGTTGATCCGGTTCTGCGCGGTCAGGATCAGCTCCTGGGTGCGCAGCGACCGGGGCGCCGCGGTGTCGCCCATCACCCGGGGGAAGGACAGCGGCTGCTCGGGGTTGGCCAGCCAGGCGCTGTCGTTGGCGTTGCCCACGAAGTCGGAGCGGATCAGCCGCGGTTGCTTGTACGGGTCCATCAGCCCCGGCGCGACGGCGTTCGGGTCGTTCGGCCAGTCGCACTCGCTGCGTTTGCCGTCGAAGATCGAGACCGGCGGCACGTTGGGCAGCCGCAGCGACTGGTTGAACAGGATCTGGCCGGTCAGGGTGAGGCAGGACCGCGCGTGGTCGTCGGTGATGTTCGGGGTGGCCTGGATGTCCGCGTAGAGGGCGTTGCCCTTGCGGTCCGAGGCGACGGTGTTGAAGAAGGGGACGCCCTCGGTGGTCTCCAGGGCGTTCACCACCTCGTTGACGTCCTTGGCCTGGTCGAGGTGGAACCAGGTGTTCAGCGCCCGCAGGTTGTCCATGTTGGCGTCCCGCACCGCGTGCGCGCTGACGATCCAGGGCAGCGGCTGGCCCATGACCGAGGTGGTGATCGGGCCGTAGCGGGTGGCCCACAGCGTCCTGGTGACCCGGCCGACGGAGCCGTCCGGGTTCAGCACGTCGACCCCGACCTGTTGCGAGGTCATCGGCGTCCAGACGCCGTCCACCAGGTAGTTGGTGGGGTGCAGCGGGTCCACCTGGACGTCGAACAGGCCGAACGGGGCGACGGTGGCGACGGTGTGGCTCCAGGCGACGTCGTCGTTGTGCCCGATGTTCACGGCGGGCAGGCCGAGCAGGCTGGCCCCGGAGACGTTGAAGCGGCCCGGGATGGTCAGTTGGGCCTGCCACATCCGGTTCTTGCCCTGCCAGGGGAAGTGCGGGTTGGCCAGCAGCATGCTGGTGCCCCCGGACACCCCCTGGGCGCCCACCGCCAGGGCGTTGCTGCCCATGCTGCCCTGCTGCCGGGCGGCGGCCATCGCCTCGCGGATCCGGTTGCCGGTCTCCTCGGGGGAGGGCTGGGGAGCCACAGTGGCCGGCTGGGCGGCGGCCGACGCGCCCGGGGGTGCGGCGTTGACCTCGCCGTCCACCAGCGGGTCGGCGCTGCCCATGATGATCTCGGCGTGGGCGTGCCGGTAGACGTCCAGCTCGGTGATCGGCCGCACCCAGGCGGCGCCGCGGCAGGCCGGGTCGGAGATGTTGCCGACGCCGGTCTCGGCCAGGTACCGGTTGTAGCCCCGGACGTAGCCGCGGATGGCCTCCTTGACCTCCGGCTCCGGGCCCTTGGGCGCGGGCTGGTCGATCAGCCCCTCCACCACCCGGTTGTCGTTGATCCGCTGGAAGTAGAGGTCGCTGTTGAGGTTGGTGGTGCTGTTCTGGTTCTGACCGGGGCTGGCCTTGCCGTTCGGGCCCAGGTAGCGGGAGCGCTGGGCGTTGACCATCAGGTAGGTGTCGGCCAGGGTGCAGATGTTGTCCTTGGCGGCCGCGTAGCCGTAGCCCTCCCCCAGGCCCGCCAGGTCGGCGGCGATGATGTGCGGGATGCCGTACTCGGTGTAGCGGATCGTCGGTTTGTCCGGTGCCCCGGCGGTGGCCGAGCCCCCGGCCGGTGGTCCGGCGGCCACCGTCGTGCCCATCAGTGCCGCTGCGGCCAAGACCACCACCGGTAGCCTCGCTGTGAGTCCCCTCCGCGCCATCGGGCCGTCCCTTCCCTGTCATCCGAGGGTTTTGTCCGTACGCGGCCACGCTAGGGAGGGGCGATGACAGACCGATGACGGAGAACCCCGCCACCCCCGCAGACGGCTCACCACCTGCCGGTGGCCGGGCGGTGCCCGGTCACTGACAGGTGGTGAGGGAGCCGGTTGCGGGCCCGGCGATGTGCGGGGCGGCTACCAGCTCGCCGGGTACCAGGCGCCGTTGTACCACTGCTCGTTGGCGCCGTCGTTGTGGTGGTCCATGTTGAAGTCTTCGGGGTAGTTCTTGACGTGGTTGTTCGGGTAGGTCCAGATGCCGGCGGACTCGTCGCAGACGTAGTCCCAGTGGCAGATCGTCTTGACCGGCACGTTGCCGAAGAACCGGTCGGCCCCCGCCAGCGGGGCGCCGATGATGCCGCCGAACGGCACGGCCCCGCCGTTGGCCCCGGGCGGGCCCTGGCGCTTGGGGTCGGCGACCAGGATGGCGTTGACGTTGCCGAAGGTCTGCCAGTTCTCGGTCACCCAGACGTGCACCACGCCGGCGCCCAGCGAGTACCCGGCCATCTTGACGTGCTGGTCGGGACAGGCCGCCCGCTGGTCGCGGACCAGCCGGTTCAGCTCGTTGACGCCCGCCCGGGTGCTCGCGCCGTTGGGGATCTGGGTCGGGTAGCCGACGTGCTGCTGGATGTTGCCGTAGAAGCCGTCGTTGTTCCAGGAGCTGCCGGTGCCCCCGACGACGATCGTGTAGGTGCCCTCGCAGGGGGCGGCCACGCGCGTGGTCGCCCCCTGCGCCGTGGCGCCTTGGGCCGCCGTCAGGCCCACCGTCATCAGGAGTCCGGCGGCCGCGGCCGCGATCCGTCGTGCTTGCATGTGCGTTCCTCCCCACGAGGTCGGCCCACCCGCCCGCGCGGTTGCGGTGCGCGGTGGGCCCAGGTCACCGGAGGACCATCGCAGCGGGCGATGACAGACCGATGAAGCCGATCGTCCGGGGGACGCCGCCGCTGGTCAGGGGCGGCGGGCCGGGCGGCGGCGCGGGGTGCCGAAGGCGCGCAGGAAGGTGTCGACGCCGGTGCGGACGGCGGTGGCGAGGTCGGCGGGGGCGACGGGCCGGGTGCCGAGGGCGGAGAGGCCGGGGAGGTTGCCGGAGACCAGGGCGATGAACTGGGCCGCCGCCACGGCCGGGTCGTCGAGGTCCAGGTGGCCGCGGTTGGCCAGGCTGGAGAGGCGGCCGGCCAGGACGTCCTGGACCGGCTGGGAGCCGCGGGCCACGACCTGGTCGTAGAGGTCGGGCAGCCGGGAGGCCTCGGCGTAGAGCAGCCGTTGCAGGGCCCAGCCCTCGTCGCTGAGCTGGCACTCGACCACCCGGTGGGCCACCCGTTCCAGTTCGGCCGCGAGGTCCTGTCCGTCGTCGGGGAGGCTGGCGAGGGCGGCGACGATGCGGTTGGCGGTGCGTTCGGCGCCGTCCCGCATCACCACCCGGAAGAGGTTCTCCTTGTCCCCGAAGTGGTTGTAGAGCGTCGGTTTGGCCACTCCGGCCGCCGCGGCGATGGCGTCGATGCCCGCCTGCGCGTAGCCCTCGCGCGTGAACACCTTGACCGCGGCGTCCAGGATGGCGCTGCGCTTGTCGATCCGGCCACGGCCCGTACCCGGGAGTTCACGTTCGTTCACGTTCCTCACAGTAGCGCACGGTCCATTGCTAAATCCGATCTGAACTCGCGAGTTCAGTTTCAGGGGAGGCTGAGCACCAAGTGCCTTGCTGGGCCGGGTGACTCATCCGGTGGAACGGATGGCAATTGAACAACCCAGTTCAGTCTGATTAACTACCCGGGTCAGTGGGAATCGTTTCGCGCCAGTCCCTGGGCGAGAACTGACCATTCATCGGCGCTCCGGTTCCGGAGCCGGTCTCCTAGGAGTACGGGGTGTCCGCCACGCGTGGCCTGCCGGGCATGCGCCCGCTGCTCGCCGCCACCCGTCGGGCGATCGACCTCTCCCGTACCGACAGCGCGCTCTGTACCCGGCCGCGTTGTGCCCCCGCGCGATCCGGCAGCCCCTGACCGGCCGACGCGACGGCCCTCGCGGCGACCCCGACCCGTCCCCGGCGGCCCCGCCGCCGTCCGCGCCTCGGAGAGAAGCCCCGCCATGCGACCGCACCCCGACGCCCTCGACCCCACCCTTACCAGTAGGGCCACGGCCGGCCCGACCCGCCGCCGAACCGCCGTACACAGCAGGGGGTTCCGCTCCAGACTCGGCCTCGTCGCCGCCCTCACCCTGCTCCCGCTGACCGCCGCCTGCGCCGGCTCCGCGACCACACCGGGCGGCGCCGACGCCGCCTCCGGCGACAAGCCGGTGGCCGGCGGCACCCTCACCCTCGCCGTCCCCTACGGCCCGACCTGCCTCGACCCGCACCAGGGCCAGGCGGACGCCCTGTTCTCCCGGGCCGCGCTGGACTCCCTGGTGTGGCAGGACGACAGCGGCACCGTCCAGCCCTGGCTGGCGAAGTCCTGGAAGATCTCCGAGGACCAGAGGACCTACACCTTCACCCTGCGCACCGGCGTCACGTTCAGCGACGGCACCGCCTTCGACGCCGCCGCGGTGAAGGCCAACCTGGACCATGTGGTCGCCCCCGCCACCAAGTCCGCCGGGGCCGCCCAGCTGATCGAGAACTACCGCTCGGCCCGGGTGGTCGACCCGCAGACTGTGGAGGTCACCCTCGCCGCGCCCGCCTCCTCCTTCCTCACCGGCCTGGCCTCCCCCAGCCTCGGCATCGAGTCGCCCGCCACCCTGGCCGGCGACCCCAAGGCGCTCTGCTCGAAGATCGTCGGCACCGGCCCCTTCACCAGCGCCGAGGGCTTCACCCCCCAGCAGGGCATCACCTACCAGCGCCGCGCCGACTACGCCTGGGCCCCCGAGGGCGCCGCCAACCGGGGCCCCGCCCACCTGGACCGGCTCACCGTACGGATCGTCCCCGACAGCTCCTCCCGCCAGGGCGCGCTGACCAGCGGTCAGGCCGACGCCGCCGCCGCGATCGCCCCGGTCAACGTCGCCAAGCTCAAGGCCGACCCGAAGTTCACCGTGCAGAGCGCCGTCTCCCCCGGCGTGCCGTGGAGCCTGAACCCCAACACCGAGAAGGGCCCGCTCGCCGACGTCCGGCTGCGCCGGGCGCTGCGCAACGGCATCGACTGGCACCTGATCGTCCAGAAGCTCTACTTCGGCGTCTTCCCGGCCGCCACCGGACCGCTCTCCCCGTCCACCCCGCAGTACGCGGCGGGCGTCGCCGACAGGTACCGGTACGACGCGGCGGCCGCCGGGAAGCTGCTGGACGAGGCCGGCTGGACGGCGCGCGACGGCGAGGGCTACCGCACCCGGGACGGGAAGCGGCTGAGCCTGGACTTCCTGTACATCGGCGAGTACTTCAGCCAGTACACCGCCCTGGCCACCCAGATCCAGGCCGCCGCCAAGGACCTCGGGATCGAGATCCGCAACCAGAACCTGGACACCGGCAGCTACGTCAAGCGCGTCCTGGCCGGGGACTACGACCTGCTCAACAGCAGCGCCAACAACGCCTCCCCGGACGCGCTGCGGCTGGTCTTCGGCAGCGCCCACATCCCCACCGCCAAGATCGACAACAACGCCGCCCGCTACCGCGACGACCAGGTCGACGCCCAGCTCGCCGAGGCGCTCGCGACCACCGACGTGCAGCGGCAGAAGACCCTCTACGCCGCCGTCCAGCAGAAGGTCACCGAGGACGCGGCGATCCTGCCGGTGTTCAGCAACGCCTACGTGCTGGGCGCCTCCGCCCGGGTGCGGGGCGTCGTCTTCGAGCAGCAGAGCTTCCCGAACTTCGCCGACGCCTGGCTCGCCCGGTGATCGGCGGCGCGCTGCGCCGGCTCGGCAGCGCCGTCCTGGTGCTCTGGGGTGCGGTGACGGTCGCCTTCCTCGCCCTGCACCTCACCTCCGGCGACCCGGTCGACCTGCTCACCGGCCTGCGCGGCACCAGCGACGGGCTGCGCGAGGAGATCACCCGGGAGTACGGCCTCGACCGGCCGCTGCCGGTGCAGTACCTGACCTTCCTCGGCCATGTGCTGCGCGGCGACCTCGGCGACTCCTACGTGCTGCACCTGCCGGTGCGCACCGCGATCGGCCAGCAGCTCGGCCCGACCCTCCAACTGCTGGGCGCCACCGTGCTGGTGACCGTCGCGCTGGCCGTCCCGGCGGCCCTGCTGACGGCCGGACGCCCGCGCTGGGTGCGCACCCCGGTCGCGCTGCTGGAGGGCCTGGGCGTGGCCGTGCCGGCGTTCTGGCTCGGCACCCTGCTGCTCGCCCTGTTCTCCTTCCGGCTGCGGTGGTTCCCCGCGCTCGGCGCACCGGGGCTGGACGGGCTCGTGCTGCCCGCCCTGGCGCTGGCCGCCGGGCCGGCCGCCGTGATCACCCGGGTGCTGCGCCGCGGCCTGGAACGGACCCTGGACGAACCCTTCGTCACCACCGCCCGCGCCCGGGGCGTCGGCGAGGCGGCCGTCCGGCTGCGGCACGCGCTGCGGCACGGCCTGCTGCCGGTCACCACCCTGGTCGGCTGGCTGACCGGCTCGCTGATCGGCGGCGCGGTGGTGATCGAGTCGGTCTTCTCCCGGCAGGGGCTGGGCACGCTCGCCGTCACCGCCGTCCGCAACAAGGACCTGCCGCTGGTCATCGGCATCGTGCTGGTCGCGGGGCTGGTCTACACCGTCGTCAACACCGCCGTCGACCTGTCCTACCGGCTGGTCGACCCGCGGCTGCGCACCAGCGAGAGCTGAGGAGGAAACCCCGTGGTCATCCCCCGCATCCGCCCCGGCGTCGCGCTGGGGCTCGCGGTCTGCGTCCTCCTGCTGCTGGCCGCGCTCGCGCCGGGCCTGTTCAGCGGGACCGGGCCGGACGCCGCCAACCCCGCCGACACCCTGCTGCCGCCCGGGTCCGCGCACTGGATGGGCACCGACGAGAACGGACGGGACGTCTACTCCCGGGTCGTGCACGGCGCCCGGCCCTCGCTGCTGATCGGCCTGGCCGCCTCCGCCCTGGCGCTGGCGGCCGGCACCCTGGTGGGCGTGCTGGCCGCCCAAGGCGGCCGGACCGTCGACCGGATCGCCGGCCGGCTGCTGGACGTCCTGCTGTCCATCCCCGGCGTGCTGCTGGTGCTGCTGGTGGTCGCGGTGCTGGGCACCGGCACCGGGAACCTGGTGGCCGGGCTCGCCCTGGTCACCCTGCCCGGGTACGCCCGGCTGGTGCGCGCCGAGGTGCTGCGGGTACGCGGCACCGGCTACGTCGAGGCGGCCACCGTGCTCGGCTGGTCCCGGCTCCAGGTGGTCCTGCGGCACGTCGTGCCGAACGCCGTCGGGCCGCTGCTGGCGCTGGCCACCGTCGGCGTCGGCGGCATGATCGTCACGGGCTCCGCGCTCAGCTTCCTCGGGCTGGGCCCGCAGCCGCCCACCGCCGAGTGGGGCGCGATGCTGGCCGGCAGCGGCGACTACGTCCAGGTCGCCTGGTGGACGGCGGTCTTCCCGGGTGCGGCGATCACCCTCACCGTGCTGGCCGTCTCGGCCGTCGGCCAGTGGCTCCAGGACCGGGCCGAGGGGCGGGTGGCGCGATGAGCACCGAGACCCGGCCCGGGACCGCGGACCCGCACACCGAGCCCGCGCCGCCGGTGGTCGAGGTGCGCGGCCTGCACGTCTCCTTCCCCGGCCCGCGCGGCCCGGTCACCGCCGTGCGCGGCCTGTCGCTGACCGTCGGCGCCGGCGAGAGCGTCGCCCTGGTCGGCGAGTCCGGCTCCGGCAAGAGCGTCACCGCGCGCACCCTGGTCGGACTGGCCGGGCCGGGGGCGCGCACCACCGCCGAGCTGTTCCGGATCGACGGGCACGACGCGGGCGCGCTGAGCGACCGCCGGTGGCGGCCGCTGCGCGGGCGCCGGATCGGCTTCGTGCTCCAGGACGCGCTGGTCTCGCTCGACCCGCTGCGCCGGGTCGGCGACGAGATCGCCGAGGCGCTGCACGCCCATCGCACCGTGCCGCGCGCCGAGGTGCCCGCGCGCGTCCTGACGCTGCTCGCCGAGGCCGGAGTGCCCGAACCGGGGCTGCGGGCCCGGCAGTTCCCGCACCAGCTGTCCGGCGGCCTGCGCCAGCGCGCCCTGATCGCCTCCGCGCTCGCCGCCGACCCGGCGCTGCTGATCGCCGACGAGCCCACCACCGCCCTGGACGTCACCGTCCAGGCGCAGATCCTGGAGCTGCTCGCCGAGCGGCGCCGGGCCGGCCGGGCACTGCTGCTGATCAGCCACGACCTGGCGGTGGTGGCGCGGGTGGCCGACCGGGTGCTGGTGATGAAGGACGGCGAGGTGGTCGAACAGGGCCCCACCGCCGAGGTGTTGGCCGAGCCCCGGCACCCGTACACCCGGCAGCTGCTCGCGGCCGTGCCCCGGCCGCGGGCGCGCGGCACCCGGCTGTCCGGGTCGCGGGCGGGGAGCGCACTGCCCCGGCCGCGCACCGGGGAGCGGGTGGTGCTGCGCGCCGAGGGCCTCGGCAAGTCCTTCGCCGTCCCCGGACACGCCCCGCTGGCCGCCGTCCGGGACGTCTCGCTGACCCTGCGGGAGGGCCGCACGCTCGGCATCGTCGGCGAGTCCGGCTCCGGCAAGAGCACCACCGGGCGCCTGCTGCTGGGCCTGGCCGCGCCGGACACCGGGAGCGTCGAGGTGGACGGGCAGTCCTGGCAGGGCCTGCGCGGCGCCCGCCGGCGCGCCCTGCACCGGCGGATCCAGGTCGTCCACCAGGACCCGCTCAGCAGCTTCGATCCGCGCTACCCCGTCGCCCGGATCATCGCCGAGCCGCTGGCCGCCACCGGGGTGCCCCGGCGGGCCCGGGCGGGCCGGGTCGCCGAGCTGATGGCCCAGGTCGGGCTGGGCCCGGAACTGCTGCACCGCCGCCCGCGCGAACTGTCCGGCGGGCAGCGCCAACGGGTCGCGATCGCCCGGGCGCTGGCGCCGCGCCCGCGGATCGTCGTGCTCGACGAGCCGGTGGCGGCGCTGGACGTCTCGGTCCAGGCCCAGGTCCTCGACCTGCTGGCCGAGCTGCGGGCCGAACTCGGCGTGGCCTACGTGTTCGTCTCGCACGACCTCGGCGTGGTGCGCCACGTCGCCGACGAGGTGCTGGTGATGAAGGACGGCGAGGTCGTCGAGTCCGGTGACGTCGCCGAGGTCCTGACCGCGCCGCGCCACCCCTACACCCGTCAACTGCTGGACGCCGTCCCCCACCTGGACGGCCCGAACCCCGGGAAGGTCCGATGAGCACCCAACGCGAGCTCCACCTCAACCTGCACATGGTCGGCGGCGCCATGGGCGTGCACCCCGCCGCCTGGCGCGAACCCGGCTCCGACCCGTACGGCTTCGCCCGGGTGGAGACCTGGGTGGCCGCCGCCCGGCTCGCCGAACGCGGGGTGATGGACGCGGTCTTCCTCTCCGACACCCCCGGGGTGTTCGCCGACATCCGGACGAGCCCGCACGGCGCGTACTACCACGAGCCGACCCTGCTGCTCACCGCGATCGCCGCCGCCACCTCCCGGATCGGACTGATCGCCACCGCCTCCACCACCTCCAACGAGCCGTACAACATCGCCCGGCGGTTCAAGTCGCTGGACGTGCTCAGCGGCGGGCGGGCCGGCTGGAACGCCGTCACCACCTACATCCCGCAGGTGGCGGCCAACTTCGGCGGCAGCGGGCTGGCACCGCGCACCGACCGGTACGCGCGCGCCGAGGAGTTCGTCGACATCGTCAAGGCGCTGTGGCGCAGTTGGGAGCCGGAGGCGCTGGTCGCGGACGTGCGCACCGGGCGGTTCACCGACCCGGAGCGGCTGCGGCCGATATCCCACCAGGGGGAGCACTTCAGCGTCCGCGGGCCGCTGCCGCTGCCGCCCTCCGCCCAGGGCCACCCGCTGGTGGTGCAGGCGGGTGCCTCGGAGCCGGGGCGCGAACTGGCCGGGCGAACGGCCGACGTGGTGTTCTCCGGGGCCAAGACCCCGGACGTCGCGCACGCCTACGCCGCCGACGTCCGGGCCCGGGCCGAACGGCACGGCCGCGACCCCCGGTCGGTCAAGATCCTGCCCGGGCTGATGACCACCGTCGCCGACAGCCGCCGCGAGGCCCTGGCCCGGCTGCGCCGGCTGGACGAGCTGGCCGGCCACGCCCCCTGGCGCGGGGCGCACATCGAGGCGATCGGCACGCCCGAGCAGGTCGCCGACGTCGCCGAGGAGTGGTTCGCCTCGGGCGCCGCGGACGGCTTCACGCTGATGCCGGACGTCTTCGCCGACGGGCTGCCCGCCTTCGTCGAACTGGTGGTGCCGATCCTGCAGAAGCGCGGCGTCTACCGCTCCTCCTACCGGGGAACCACGCTGCGCGAGCACTACGGGCTGCCGCACCCGTACCCCTCCCCGGCCCCGGCCGGCGTGTGACCACCGCCGCCCCGACCCGGTCCACCCGCCCCCGGCGCGCCGGGGGCCGACTCCTGAGGAAACAGGCATGACCGCGTTCTCCGTCCTCGACCAGGGCCCCCGGCGGGCCGGCACCGGCAGCTCCGAACTGCTCGACGAGGCCGTCCGACTCGCCCGGCACGTCGAGGCCCTGGGCTACCGCCGGTACTGGGTCGCCGAGCACCACGCCGAGGCGGCGGTGGGCATCTCCGCACCCGAGATCGTCATCGCCCACCTGGCCGCCCGCACCACCCGGCTGCGGATCGGCGCCGGCGGGATGCTGCTGCCCAACCACTCGCCGCTGCACGTCGCCGAGCAGTTCCGCACCCTGGAGGCGCTGCACCCGGGCCGGATCGACCTCGGCATCGGCCGCTCCACCGGCACCGGGCACGGGCCGACCGCCGCCCTGCTGCAGCGCTCCTCGCTCGCCCCGGACGTGTTCAACGGCCAGCTGGCCCAGCTGCTGGCCTTCGGCGGGCACACCGCCCTGCCGGACGGCCACGAGCTCGCCGCGGTCCGGGCCGTGCCGACCGACGCCCCGCTGCCCGAGGTCTTCCTGCTCGGCGGCAGCCCCGCCTCGGCGGGCACCGCGGCCCGGCTCGGCCTGGGCTACGCGTACCTGGCGGCCTACCAGGACCCGGCCAACGCCTTCACCGCGCTGCGCCGCTACCGGGAGCAGTTCCGGCCGGCCCGCGAGGGCGCGCGGCCGTGGGCCGTCCTGACCCTGACCGTGGTGGTGGGCCGGGACGACCGGCACGCCGAGGAACTGGCCACCCCGTGGCGGCTCGCGCTGGCCCAGCACGCGGTGGGCCGGTCCGCGCCGCTGCTCTCCGTCGAGGAGGCGCTGAGCCACCGGCCGTCCCCGGCCGAGCAGGCCGCGCAGCGCACCCCGCCGCTGAACGACCTGCGCTCGGAGGTGGTCGGCGGACCGGACACGGTGGCGGCGAAGTTGAAGGCCTTCGTGGCCGAGTCGGGCGCGGACGAGGTGATGGTGGTGGCGAACACCTACGACCCGGCGGACCGCCGGGAGTCCTACACCCGGCTGGCCGAGCTCGCGGGCCTGGCCTCCTGACCACCGGAGGTGGGGGGGGGGGGGGGGGGGGGGGGGGGGGGGGGGGGGGGGGGGGGGGGGGAGGGGGGGGTGGGGGGGGGGGGGGGGGGGTGGGGGGGGGGTCG
>NZ_JBVHYH010000013.1:0-111937 GCF_055569135.1 Kitasatospora sp. NPDC029367 | reverse complement strand
ACCACCCCACAGAGAAACCTGGGGGGGGGCGGCGAGTGGGGGGGCAACAAAAACCCCCCCCACCCCCCCCCCCCCCCCCCCCCCCCCCCCCAGGGGGGGCACCCCCCCCCCCCCCCCCCCCCCCCCCTGCGGCGTGTGGGGGCTGTGGGGGTGGGGGGTTGGGGGTTGCGGGGGGTTCAGAGCCGTACGGGCAGCTCCCGCAGTGCGGGCAGCACCTCGGCGGCGAAGGTGCGCAGCGCGGCGAAGGCCGTGTCGGCGGGCAGGGTGCCGTACTCGAAGGCGGCGTTGACCCGGGTGACCCCGGCGGCGGCGAGTTCCGCGATCTGCTCGACGATCTGCTCGGGCGAGCCGGCCAGCAGCCGCTGGTAGGCGAGTTCCTCGTCGGCCGGGTCGACGGCGGCCGGGACCGGCGGCCGGCCGCCGGTCGGGTAGGCGCCCTCGGCCAGCGCCCGGGAGGTCTGGATCTGCCGGGCGACCTCGCGGGCGGCGGCCCGGCGCCCGGCCGGGTCGGTGCCGACGTGGACGAAGCGGTTGACGGCGTACTCCAGGCCCTGGGCCGCGACCCCCTCCTCGGCCGCCAGGGCGTTCACCGTCTGCCACTGGGCGGCGAGTTCGGCCGGGGTCGACAGGGCCAGTCCGAGCAGGTGGAAGCCGCGCCGGACGGCGAAGCGGGTGGACTCCGGCGACACCGCGGCGGCCCACACCGGCGGGTGCGGGGTCTGGTGGGCGGGCGGCAGGACGGTCACCGGGGCGTCGATCCGGTGGAACTCGCCCTTGTGGGTGACCTCGGTCTCGGTGAGCAGCCGCAGCACCAGGTCGGCGGACTCCTCGAAGGCCGCCCGGCTCCGGTCGAGGTCGCGGCCGAAGCCGAGGAACTCGTGCGGCTGGTAGCCGCGGCCGATGCCGAGGTCCAGGCGGCCGCCGGAGAGCTGGTCCAGGGTGTTGACGTCGGCGACCAGGCGGACCGGGTCCCACAGCGGCAGCACCAGGATGCCGGTGCCGATCCGCAGGTCGGGGGCGAGCGCGGCGGCCTGGCCGAGCAGCAGCAGCGGGGAGGAGCTGAGGCTGTAGCCGGAGAAGTGGTGCTCGGTGATCCAGATGCCGGAGAAGCCCCGGTCGTTGGCCCATTCGACCTGCCGGGCGAAGTCCAGGTACTTCTGCCGGGCGGAGGACCGGTCGACCGACGGGGAGATGCTGAGGTAGGTGATTCCGACGCGCATGACCGGGGTTCGCTCCTCTGGGAGGTTCGGCGGAGGGGTGGACGGAGGGGGCTGGACGGGCGTGGTGCCTCGGGCGGCGGTGCCTCGGGCGGTGGGTGCGTCAGACGGCGGTGCGTCAGGCGGCGGGCAGGACGGACTCGGCCAGCAGGCGGTCGAGGTGCGCGGCCAGCTCGGCCGGCGTGGGGTGGTCGAAGGCGACCACCGGCGGCAGGGTGAGCCCGGTGGCGTCGGCGAGCCGGTTGCGCAGGT
The DNA here is from genome assembly GCF_055569135.1 of Kitasatospora sp. NPDC029367. Lineage (NCBI taxonomy): Bacteria > Bacillati > Actinomycetota > Actinomycetes > Kitasatosporales > Streptomycetaceae > Kitasatospora > Kitasatospora sp. NPDC029367. The sequence continues at coordinate 110,468 of NZ_JBVHYH010000013.1, read as the reverse complement.
CCAGGACGGTGAAGGAGGAGAAGCCGAGGTCCTGGAAGCGCTCCCGCTCGCCGATCCGCGCCGGGTCGGCGTAGCCGAGGACCTCGGCGGCCTGTTCCGTGACCAGGGCGAGCAGCACGGCGGTGCGGTGCCGGGGCCCGGCGTCCGTCCAGCGCCGCAGCAGGGCGGCCGGGTCCTCGGCGGGCGCCCGCTCCGCGGTGGTGGCCCCGGGCAGCGGCGCGGGTGCGGGGCCGGCGCCGGACGGACCGGGGGTGGCCAGCCAGTGGACCACCGGGGCGAAGGGATGGCCGGGCACGGTGTCGGGGTCGGCGGCGGGCGCCGGCCCGGTCGGCCCGCCGACCGGCAGCCCGTGCACCTCGGCCCCGGCCAGCGCGGCGGCGAGCGCCCTCGACTGGGGCCGTTCGCGCAGTTGCACGGCCAGTTGGACGGCCTCCGGGTGGATCGCGGCGGTCAGCGCGGCGAGCGTGCTGTGCGGGCCGAGTTCCAGGTAGGCGGTGACGCCGTGGTGCTCGCGCAGGGTGCGCACGCCCTGCTCGAAGCGGACGGTGGCACGGATCTGCTCGGTCCAGTACCGGGGGCCGGCGATCCGCTCGGGGTCGGCGGTCTCGCCGGTGACATTGCTGATCACCGGCAGGCTCGGGGCGCGGTAGCCGATCCGCTGCGCCTCGGCGTGGAAGCGCTCCAGCACCGGGTCCAGCTGGGCGGAGTGGAAGGCGTGCGAGACCCGCAGCCGGCGGGTGCGCAGGCCGAGGGCGGTGAGCTCGCGGTCGAGCCGGGCGATCGCCTCGGCGTCGCCGGAGACCACGGTGGAGGCCGGACCGTTGACGGCGGCCAGGCCGAGCGCCTCCCCGTACGGTGCGAGCAGTGCGGTGAGGCGCTCCTCGGGGGCCTGGACGGAGAGCATCGCGCCCACGCCGGCGGGCAGTTCGTCCATCAGCCGGGCCCGGGCGGCGACCAGCGCGGCCGCCGACTCCAGGCCGAACACCCCGGCCAGGTGGGCGGCGGACAGTTCGCCGATCGAGTGGCCGAGCACCGCGACCGGCGGGGGCAGCCGGGTGCCGAGCAGCCGGGCCAGCGCGGTCTGGTGGGCGAACAGGGCCGGCTGGGTGTAGCGGGTGCGGTCCAGCAGTGCGGCGTCGGCGGAGCCCGGCTCGGCGAACATCACGTCCCGCAGCGGGCGGTCCAGGTGGGGGTCGAGGGCGTCGCACACCTCGTCCAGGGCCTTGGCGAACTCCTGGTGCTCGGCGTGCAGTTCACGCCCCATGCCGGGCTGCTGGGAGCCCTGGCCGGTGAAGGTCCAGGCGGCCCTGGGGGCGGCGACGGCGGTGCCGCGCACGAGGGCGGGGTGGGTACGGCCGGCCGCCAGGGCGCGCAGGGCCGGGGCGATCTCCGCCGGGCGGTCGGTCAGCACGGCGGCCCGGTGCGGGAACCGTGCCCGGCCGTGGCCGAGCCAGTGGGCGGTGTCCCCGGCGCGGTCCGCGGCGCCGGCCTCGGCGTGCGCGGCCAGCGCCAGCGCGTGGTCGCGCAGCGCCTCGGGGGTGCGGGCGGTGAGCAGCCAGGGCCGGTCGGCGGGGCCGGCACCCGGTTCGGCGGGCGGCGGTTCCGGGGCCTCCTCCAGGACCAGGTGGGCGTTGGTGCCGCTGATCCCGAAGGAGGACACGGCGGCCCGGCGCGGGCGCTCCCCGCGCGGCCAGGGCGCGGCCTCGGCGAGCAGTTCGACGGCGCCCTCCGTCCAGTCGACGTGCGGGGTGGGCGCGTCCAGGTGGAGGCTGGCGGGCAGGGTCTCGTGCCGCAGGGAGAGGATCAGCTTGATCACCCCGGCGGCTCCGGCGGCGGCCTGGGTGTGCCCGATGTTGGACTTCAACGAGCCGAGCCGCAGCGGGCGTTCGCGCTCGACGCGGCCGTACACCGCGAGCAGGGCGCGGGCCTCGATCGGGTCGCCGAGCGTGGTGCCGGTGCCGTGCGCCTCGACCGCGTCGACCTGGTCGGGGGTGAGCCGGGCGTCGGCCAGCGCCTCCCGGATGACGGCCTCCTGGGCCGGTCCGCTGGGGGCGGTGAGCCCGTTGCTGGGGCCGTCCTGGTTGACGGCCGAACCGCGCAGCACGGCCAGCACCCGGTGGCCGTTGGCGCGGGCGTCGGAGAGGCGCTCCAGGAGCAGCAGGCCGACGCCCTCGGCGAGCCCGGTGCCGTCGGCGCCCGCCGCGAAGGCCTTGCACCGCCCGTCCGGGGCCAGTCCGCGCTGGCGGCTGAACTCCAGGAACACCCTCGGGTGGGCCAGCACGCAGGCCCCGCCGGCCAGGGCGAGGTCGCTCTCGCGCGAGCGCAGCGAGCGGGCGGCCAGGTGCAGCGCGACCAGCGAGGAGGAGCAGGCGGTGTCGACGGTCAGGGCCGGTCCGTGCAGGCCGAAGTGGTAGGCGAGCCGGCCGGAGGCGACGGAGCCGGCGTTGCCGGTCATGAAGTGGCCGTCGAGCTCGCCGGCCACCTCGTGCGGGCGCGGGGCGTAGTCCTGGCCGATCATGCCGACGTACACGCCGGTCCGGGTGCCGCGCAGGGCGGCCGGGTCGAGGGCGGCGGACTCGAAGGTCCGCCAGGCGGTCTCCAGCAGCAGCCGCTGCTGGGGGTCCATGGCGAGCGCCTCGCGCGGGCCGAGGCCGAAGAAGGCGGCGTCGAACTCGCCGGCGCCGTCCAGGAAGCCGCCCTGGCGGGCGTACGAGGTGCCGGGGGTGGCCGGGTCCTCGTCGAACAGCGTGTCGAGGTCCCAGCCGCGGTCGGCGGGGAAGTCGCCGACCGCGTCCCGGCCCTCGGCGAGCAGCCGCCACAGGTCCTCGGGGGTGCGCACGCCGCCGGGCAGCCGGCAGGCCATGCCGACGATCGCGACCGGCTCGTGCGCGCGCTCCTCCAGGGCCTCGATCCGGCGCCTGGCCTGGCGCAGGTCGGCGGTCGCGCGGCGCAGGTAGTCGCGCAGCCGTTCCTCGGTGCCGCCGGGGGTGGCGGTGGGTTCGGTCGTCCCGGGCATCTCAGACCTCCGTTCCGGGATGGTTGAGTTCGTCGTCGAGCGCGGCGAACAGTTCCTCGTCGCTGGCCGTCGCGAGGTCCTCGGCGCGCTCGCCGTCGTCCTCGGCCGGGGTGTCGTCCAGGCGCCAGAGCAGCTCGCGCAGCCTCCGGCCGACCGTCCCCCGGACGCCGTCCGCGGCGGCCAGCGCGGGCAGCAGGGACTCCAGCCGGTCGAGCTCGCGCAGGAACGGGTCCGGCGCGGCCTCGTCCTCGGGGGCCAGGGTCCGGTGCAGGTGGGCGGCCAGCGCCGAGGGGGTCGGGTGGTCGAACACCGTGGTCGGGGCGAGCCGCAGGCCGGTGGCCGCGCCCAGGCGGTTGCGCAGTTCGACGGCGGTGAGCGAGTCGAAGCCGATCTCCTTGAAGGCCTGGTCGGCGGCGACGGTCCCGGCGCCGCCGTGGCCCAGCACGGCGGCGGCCTGGCCGACCACCAGTTGGAGCAGGGCCTCGGCCCGCCCGGCCGGGTCGAGGCCGGCCAGCCGGTCCAGCAGTGGGGCCGGGGCCCCGGTGGCGGGCGCACCGGCGGCGCTGCGCCGGGCGGGGGCGCCCGCCAGGGAGCGCAGCAGCGCGGGCACGGTGCCGGCGGCCCGGCCCGCCCGCAGGTCGAACCGGGTGGTGACGACGGCCGCCCGGCCGGTGGCGCGGGCCGCGTCCAGCAGGGCGAGGCCCTCCCGATCGGTGAGCGGCACCAGGCCGCCCCGGGCCAGTCGGGCCCGGTCGCCGTCGGTGAGCTGCCCGGTCAGTGCGCTGGCCCGCTGCCACAGGCCCCAGGCGAGCGAGGTCGCGGGCAGGCCCTCGGCGGCGCGGCGCTGCGCGAGGCCGTCCAGGTAGGCGTTGGCCGCCGCGTAGTTGGCCTGCCCGCCGCCCCCGAGCACCCCGGAGACGGAGGAGAACAGCACCAGGTCGGCGAGGTCGGCGTGCCGGGTCAGCTCGTCCAGGTGGCGGGCGGCCCGGGCCTTGGGGGCGAGCACCGCCTCCAGCGCGGCCGGGTCGAGGGCCTCCAGGACGCCGTCCGCGAGGGCGCCGGCGGCGTGCACCACCAGCGTCAGCGGGTGCTCGGCGGGGACGGAGTCGAGCAGCGCGGCCAGCGCCGCCCGGTCGGCGACGTCCACCGCGGCGACGGTCACCTCGGCGCCCAGTCCGGTGAGTTCGGCGGCCAGCTCGGCGGCGCCCGCCGCCTCGGGGCCGCGCCGGCCGGCCAGCAGCAGGTGCCGCGCGCCGTGCTCGGTCACCAGGTGCCGGGCCGTCAGTGCGCCGAGGGTGCCGGTGCCGCCGGTGACCAGCACGGTGCCGGCCGGGTCGAGCGGCGCGGGGACGGTCACCACGACCTTGCCGGTGTGCCGGGCCTGGCCGAGGTGGCGCAGCGCCTCCCCGGCCCGGGCGACCGGCCAGGCGGTGATCGGCGGCAGGGTCAGCACCCCGCGCTCGAACAGCGCCAGCAGCTCGGTCAGCAGCTCGCCGATCCGCTGCGGACCGGCCTCCAGCAGGTCGAAGGAGCGGTAGCGCACGCCCGGGTACTGCTCGGCGATCCGGTCGGCGTCGCGCAGGTCGGCCTTGCCCATCTCGACGAAGCGGCCGCCGCGCGGCAGCAACCGCAGCGAGGCGTCGACGAAGTCCCCGGTGAAGGAGTTCAGCACCACGTCCACCCCCGCGCCGGCCGTCTCGGCCAGGAACAGCCCCTCGAAGTCGAGCGTGCGGGAGGAGGCGGTCCGGGCCGGGTCGACGCCGAGCGCCGCCAGGGTGTCCCACTTGCCGGGCCCGGCCGTCCCGTACACCTCGGCGCCCAGGTGGGTGGCGAGCTGGACGGCGGCGATGCCGACACCGCCGGCCGCCGAGTGCACCAGCAGCCGCTCGCCCGCGCGGAGCCCGGCCAGGTCGACCAGGGCGTAGTGGGCGGTCAGGTAGGCGGCAGGGACGGCGGCGGCCTGAGCGAAGCTCCAGCCGGCCGGGACGCGGGCCAGCAGCCGGTGGTCGGTGACCGCCACCGGGCCGATGCCCCCGGACACCAGGCCGGTGACCCGGTCGCCGGGCGCCAGGCCGGTCACCTCCGGGCCGACCTCGGTGACCACACCGGCCGCCTCGGTGCCCAGCAGGGCGCGGTCCGGGTAGACGCCGAGGGTGATCAGCACGTCCCGGAAGTTCAGTCCGGCGGCCCGCACGGCGATCCGCACCTCGCCGGGGGCGAGCGGGCGGGCGGCGTCCGGGGCGGGGAGCAGGGCCAGCGCGTCCAGGGTGTCCCCGGTGGGGGCGAGCCGCCAGGGGCCGTCCCCGGGGGCGGTGAGCTCGGGCCGGGCGGGCAGCGGGGCGAGCGCCGGGGCGAGCACCGTGCCACGGCGCAGGGCGAGTTGGGGCTCGTCCAGGGCGAGGGCGGTGGCCAGCGCCGCCCGGGAGTCGGGGTGCCCGTCGGTGTCCAGCAGGCGGAACCGGCCGGGGTGCTCGGTCTGGGCGCTGCGCAGCAGGCCCCAGAGGGCGGCCGCGACGGGCTGGACCGGGCGGTCGGCGGGGCCGGTGTGCTGGGCGTCGCGGGTCAGCACGGCGAGGCGGGTGTCGGCCAGGTGGTCCTGGGCGAGCCAGCGTTGGACGAAGGCGAGCAGGGCGGCGGTGGCGGCGCCCGGGTCCGGGTCCGGGTGCGGCTGCGAGTCCGGGTGCGGGTGCGGGTGCTCGGGGAGGGTGAGTGGCAGGACGGCGAGGGCGGGCGGGGTGGTGGTGAACAGGGTGGCGGGGTCGGGGAGTTCGGTGGTGGTGGCAGTGTCGGTGGGGTCGGCGGAGAGGTGGTGCTCGGGCAGTTCGACCACCGCCTGCCCGGCGGGGGCGGCCGTCGGCGGGGGCACGGGCATCCAGTCCAGGTGGTACAGGGCGTCGGCCCGCCCGACCGGGCGGGCGGCGGTGAGTGCGCCGGGGGCGAGCGGGCGCAGGGCGATCCGCTCGGCGGAGAGCACCGGCCCGCCGAGCGGGTCGGTGGCGGAGAGCGCGACCGAGTCGGCGCCGTGCCGGGTCAGCCGGACCCGCAGGCTGGTGGCGGCCGTGGCGTTGAGGGTGACGCCGGTCCAGGCGAAGGGGAGTGCCGTTCCCCGGTCGGCGTCCTCGGGGGTGCCGTCCTCGGGGGCGACGGACTCGGGGGTGCCGTCCTCGGGGGCGGTGAGGCCGGCGGCGAGGGGGTGCAGGGCGGCGTCCAGCAGGGCGGGGTGGATGCCGTAGCGGGCGGCGTCCGGGTGCGCGGCCTCGGGGAGTTCGACGGTCGCGTAGACGGCGTCACCGGCGCGCCACAGGGCGCGGACGCCCTGGAAGGCCGGGCCGTAGTCGTAGCCCCGGTCGGCGAGCCCGGGGTAGAGGTCGGCCGGGTCCACGGGTGTGGCGCCGGGCGGGGGCCAGGCCGCCGGCCGGTCCTCGGGGGCGGCGGCCGACCGGCGGTCGGGCAGGAGCAGGGCGGTGGCGTGCCTGGTCCACGGCTCCTGTGGGCCGGCGGCGGCCGGGCGGGAGTGGACGGCCAGGGCACGGGCTCCGTCGGCGTCCGGGGGCTGGACGGTGGTCTGCAGGTGCACGGCGCCGTCGTCGAGCAACAGCGGCGCCTCCAGCGTCAGTTCGGCCAGGGCCGGGACGGCGGCGCGGTGGCCGGCGTGCAGGGCGAGTTCGACCAGCGCGGTCGCGGGCAGCAGCGGGGTGCCGGTGACGGCGTGGTCGAGCAGCCAGGCGTGGGTACCGGTGGAGATCCGGCTGGTGTAGAGCGCGGTGCCGTCCGGCAGGTCGGTGGTGGCACCCAACAACGGGTGGTCGGCGCTCTGCAGGCCAAGGTGGCCCGGGTCGCTGATGTCCGGGGCGGGGTCGAGCCAGTAGTGGTCGTGCTGGAAGGGGTAGGTGGGGAGGCCGGGTGGGGTGGTGGGGGTGGTGAGGGGCCAGCTGAGGCGGTGGCCGTGGAGTTCGACGCTGGCCAGGGCCTGGAGCAGGGGCTGGTCGTCCTCGCGGTTGCGGCGCAGGGTGCCGGTGACCAGGATGTCGGTGGCCAGGGTTTCGGGGTGGTCGGCCAGGGTCTCCTGGATGCCGACGGTCAGTACGGGGTGGGCGCTGGCCTCCACGAAGGTGGTGAAACCCTCGGCGGCCAGGGTGCGGACGGTGTCCTCGAAGCGGACTCGGCTGCGCAGGTTGCGGAACCAGTAACCGGCGTCCAGGGCGCTGGTGTCCAGCGGCCCTGCGGTGACGGTGGAGTAGAACGGGATGTCCGAGGACTTGGGGTTGATGTGGCCCAGCAGGTCGAGGAGTTCGGACTTGAGGGGCTCGACCTGGGCGGAGTGCGAGGCGTAGTCCACCGGGACCCGCCGCACCCGTACCTCCTGCTGTTCGCCCCAGGTCACGAGCTCGCCGATCGCCGTCGCGGTACCGGAAACCACCGTCGAGGACGGGCCGTTGACCGCCGCGACCTCCAACGCGCCGTCCCAGCGGGCGATCAACGCCTCCACCTCTGCCACCGGCAGCGGCACCGACGCCATCCCGCCGTCACCCGCCACCGCCCGAATCGCCTTACTGCGCAAGGCCACCACCGCCGCAGCGTCCTCCAGACTCAACGCCCCCGACACCGCCGCCGCCGCGATCTCACCCTGCGAATGCCCCACCACCGCGTCGACCGGCAACCCGTACGAGCGCCACAACCCCGCGAGCGAGACCATCACCGCCCACAGCACCGGCTGCACCACATCCACCCGCTCCAACAGGACCGGATCCCGCAGCGCCTGCCCCAACTCCCACTCCACATAGGGATCCAGCGCCCGACCGGCATCCGCCAGGAGGGACGCGAACACCGGAGACGACTCGGCCAGCGCCACCCCCATCCCCACCCACTGCGAACCCTGACCCGGGAACACCAACGCCACCCGACCGGGCGAGGACGCCACCCGACCCGACACCACCGCCGGATGGTCGGTCAGCGCACGGAGTGCGGCCACCACCTCGGCGCGCTCGCCCGAGGCGACGGCGGCGCCGTACCCGTGCCGGGCTCCGCGCGTCAGCGTCCAGGCCGCCACCTCGGACAGGCCGACCTGGGCCCCCGGGCCTTCCAGCCAGTCCGCGAGCCGCTCGGCCGCCGCGCCCAACGCCGCTTCCGAGCGCGCCGAGAGCAGCACCGGGGCGAGCACCGGAACCGGCTCCGACTCCGATTCCGGCGCGGGCACGTCAGCGGCCGGGGCCTCCTCCAGGATCACGTGCGCATTGGTGCCGCTCATCCCGAAGGCCGAGACCCCCGCGCGACGCGGCCGCTCGCCCGGCGCCCACTCGACGGGTGCGCGCAGCAGCTCGACCGCACCGCTCCCCCATTCGACGGCGCCGGTCGGCTCGTCGACGTGCAGGGTGGCCGGCAGCACACCGTGCCGCAGCGCCTGCACCATCTTGATCACACCCGCCACCCCGGCCGCCGCCTGGGCGTGCCCGATGTTGGACTTCACCGACCCCAGCCACAACGGCCGTTCCGCAGGCCGGTCCTGGCCGTACGTCGCCAGCAGCGCCTGCGCCTCGATCGGGTCCCCCAGCCTGGTCCCCGTCCCGTGCGCCTCCACCGCGTCCACGTCCGCCGCACCCAGCCCGGCCGCCGCCAGCGCCGCCCGGATCACCCGCTCCTGCGAGGGCCCGTGCGGGGCGGTCAGACCGTTCGAGGCACCGTCCTGGTTGACGGCGGTACCGCGCACCACCGCGAGCACCGGGTGCCCGTTCGCCCGGGCGTCGGAGAGCCGTTCGACCAGCAGCAGGCCGACGCCCTCGGAGAAGCCGGTGCCGTCGGCGGCGGCCGCGAAGGCCCGGCACCGGCCGTCCGGCGACAGGCCGCGCTGGCGGCTGAACTCGATCAGGGTGTCCGGGGTGGACATCACGGTGGCGCCACCGACCAGGGCGAGGCTGCACTCGCCGGAGCGCAGCGCCTGGCCCGCGAGGTGCAGGGCGACCAGGGAGGAGGAGCAGGCGGTGTCCACCGTCACCGCCGGCCCCTCGAAGCCGTAGGTGTACGCGATCCGGCCGGAGGCCACGCTGCCCGCGCTGCCGGTGCCGAGGTAGCCCTCCGCCTCGGGGGCGGAGCCGCGCACCCGGCCGCCGTACTCGGTGTAGATCAGGCCGGTGAAGACGCCGACCGGGGTGGAGCGCAACGCGGCCGGGTCCAGGCCGGCGCTCTCCAGCGCCTCCCAGGAGGTCTCCAGCAGCAGCCGCTGCTGCGGGTCCATCGCGACGGCCTCGCGCGGGTTGATGCCGAAGAACGCCGGGTCGAAGTCGGCGGCGCCGGTGAGGAAGCCGCCGTGCCGGGTGTACGAGGTGCCGGTGCGCTCCGGGTCCGGGTCGTACAGCGCGTCCAGGTCCCAGCCCCGGTCGGCCGGGAACTCCGAGATCGTCTCCCGGCCCTCGGCGACCAGCCGCCACAGCTCCTCCGGCGACCCGACCCCGCCCGGGTAGCGGCACGCCATCCCGATGATCGCGAGGGGTTCGTCGGCGGCGGCCCGGGTACGGGCGGGCGCGGCGGCCGGTGCACTGCCGCTGCGGCGCAGCAGCTCGCCGAGGTGCTCGGCGAGGGCGCGCGGGCTGGGGTGGTTGAACACCAGGGTCGGCGGCAGCTTGAGGCCGGTGGCGGCGGCGATCCGGTCGCGCAGTTGGACGGCGGTGAGGGACTCGAAGCCGAGGTCGCGGAAGGCCCGGTCGGGGTCGAGCTCGGCGGGGGTGGCGTAGCCCAGGACGGCGGCGACCTCGCCCCGCACCAGCTCGCGCAACTGCCGCTCCCGGTCGGGGCCGGACAGCCGGCGCAGGCGCTCGACGGCGCCGCCCTCCCCCGCCGTACGCCCGGCGGCCCGGCGGGCCGGGGTGCGGGTGGGCCGGGCCGGGCCCCGGGGGGCGGGGGCGGTCAGCCGGTCGGCGGCCACCGGGCGCAGCACCAGGGTGTCGACGGTGAGGACGGGGGCGCCCTCGGGGTCGACGGCCAGGACCCTGAGGGTGTCCTGGTCCAGGCGGTCCAGCCGCACCCGCAGCGCGGTGGCGCCGACGGCGTGCAGGCCGAGGCCGTTCCAGGCGAACGGCAGCCGCAGTTCGGCGGGGCGGTCGGGGCCGTCGGGGCCGTCGGCCGCCGCCTCGGCCTGGAGGGCGGCGTCCAGCAGGGCGGGGTGGATGCCATAGCGGGCGGCGTCCGGGTGTGCGGCCTCGGGGAGTTCGACGGTCGCGTAGAGCACGTCGCCGTGCTGCCAGGCTGCGCGCAGGCCCTGGTAGGTCGGGCCGTAGCCGACCTCGGCGGCGGCGAACCGCGCGGCAGCGGTGGCCAGTTCGAGGGGGACGGCCTCGACCGGGGGCCAGTCGGCGGGGAACTCCTCGATGGGGGTTGCCGGTTCGGCCGACGCGGCGGCCAGGGTGCCGGTCGCATGGTGGGTCCAGTCGCCCGCGCCGCCGTGCTCGGGGCGGGAGTAGACGTCGAAGGTCCGGCGGCCGTCCTGGTCGGCGGCCGGGACGAGGACCTGGAGATCGAGCACCACCTCGCCGAGGGTCAGCGGCGAGAGCAGCACCAGCTCGTCCACGGCGGAGGACCCGACGGACTCGGCGGCGGCCAGGGCGAGTTCGGCGAAGCCCGTACCCGGGAACAGGACCGTCCCCGCGACGGTGTGCTCGGCCGACCAAGGGTGGCTGCGCGGGGAGAGGCGGCCGGTGAGCACCAGCCCGCCGTCGTCGGCGCGTTCGACGGTCGCGCCGAGCAGGGGGTGGGCGGAGACGTCCGGGCCGCCCGCGTGGGTGGGGGCGTCGAGCCAGTGGCGGCGGTGCTGGAAGGGGTAGGTGGGCAGGCCGGGTGGGGTGGTGGGGGCGGTGAGGGGCCAGCTGAGGCGGTGACCGTGGAGTTCGACGGCGGCCAGGGCCTGGAGCAGGGGTTGGTCGTCCTCGCGGTTGCGGCGCAGGGTGCCGGTGACCAGGGTGTCGGGATTCTCCGTCAGGGTCTCCTGGATGCCGACGGTCAGCACCGGGTGGGCGCTGGCCTCCACGAAGGTGGTGAAACCGTCCTCGGCCAGGACGCGGACGGTGTCCTCGAAGCGGACCCGGCTGCGCAGGTTACGGAACCAGTACCCGGCGTCCAGGGCACTGGTGTCCAGCAGGGTTCCCGTGACGGTGGAGTAGAACGGGATGTCGGAGGACTTGGGGTTGATGTGGCCCAGCAGGTCGAGGAGTTCGGACTGGAGGGGTTCGACCTGGGCCGAGTGCGAGGCGTAGTCCACCGGGACCCGCCGCACCCGTACCTCCTGCTGTTCACCCCAGGCCACCAGTTCGCCGATCGCCGTAGCCGTTCCGGAAACCACTGTCGAGGACGGGCCGTTGACCGCCGCGACCTCCAACGCGCCGTCCCAGCGGGCGATCAGGGACTCCACCTCGACCACCGGAAGCGGCACCGACGCCATCCCGCCGTCACCCGCCACTGCCCGAATCGCCTTACTGCGCAAGGCGACCACCGCCGCAGCGTCCTCCAGGCTCAACGCCCCGGACACCGCAGCCGCCGCGATCTCGCCCTGCGAGTGACCCACCACGGCGTCCACCGGCAGTCCGTACGAGCGCCACAGCCCCGCGAGCGAGACCATCACCGCCCACAGCACCGGCTGCACCACATCCACCCGCTCCAACAGGACCGGATCCCGCAGAGCCTGCCCCAACTCCCAGTCCACATAGGGTTCCAGCGCCCGACCGGCCTCGGCCAGGAGGGACGCGAACACCGGCGAGGACTCGGCCAGCGCCACCCCCATCCCCACCCACTGCGAACCCTGACCCGGGAACACCAACGCCACCCGACCGGGCGAGGACGCCACCCGACCCGACACCACCGCCGGGTGCGCGGACTGCCCGGCCAACGCCCGTAGTCCGCCGATCAGTTCGGCCCGGTCCGAGGCGACCACGGCGGCCCCGATCCGGTGCCGGGCGCTCCGGGTGAGCGTCCAGGCCGCGACCTCCGCGAGCCCGACCTGCGCGCCCTCACCGTTCTCCAGCCAGTCCGCGAGCCGCTCGGCCGCCGCGCCCAACGCCGCCTCCGAGCGCGCCGAGAGCAGCACCGGGGCAGCCGCGGGGCCTTCGATCGGAGCCGCCTCCGCCGCAGCGGCGGCCGGGGCCTCCTCCAGGATCACGTGCGCGTTGGTCCCGCTGATCCCGAAGGCGGAGACCCCCGCACGGCGCGGCCGCTCGCCCGGCGCCCAGTCCACCGGTGCGCGCAGCAGCTCCACCCCGCCGGTGGACCAGTCCACCTCCCCGGTCGGCTCGTCGACGTGCAGGGTGGCCGGCAGCACACCGTGCCGCAGCGCCTGCACCATCTTGATCACACCAGCCACCCCGGCCGCCGCCTGGGCGTGCCCGATGTTGGACTTCACCGACCCCAGCCACAACGGCCGTTCGGCCGAACGGCCCTTCCCGTACGTGGCGAGCAGCGCCTGCGCCTCGATCGGGTCCCCCAGCCTGGTCCCCGTCCCGTGCGCCTCCACCACGTCCACATCCGCCGTACCCAGTCCGGCCGCCGCCAGCGCCGCCCGGATGACCCGCTCCTGCGAAGGCCCGTGCGGGGCGGAGAGCTGGCTGCTGGTGCCGTCCTGGTTGACGGCCGAGCCGCGCACCACCGCGAGCACCGGGTGCCCGTTCGCCTTGGCGTCGGAGAGCCGTTCCAGGAGCAGCAGGGCCACCCCCTCGCCCCAGCCGGTGCCGTCCGCGCCCGCCGAGAACGCCTTGCAGCGGCCGTCCGGCGACAGCCCGCGCTGGCGGCTGAACTCGACGAAGGTGTTGGGGGTGGCCATCACGGTGGCCCCGCCCGCGAGCGCCAGCGTGCACTCGCCCGAGCGCAGGGCCTGCGCGGCCAGGTGCAGGGCGACCAGCGAGGAGGAGCAGGCGGTGTCCACCGTCACCGCCGGCCCCTCGAAGCCGTAGGTGTACGCGATCCGCCCCGAGGCGACGCTGGGCGCGCTGCCGATGCCGACCTGTCCCTCGACGGCGGCCGGCAGCGGGTTGAGCCGCGAGCCGTAGTCGTTGTACATGATCCCGGTGAAGACGCCGACCGGGGTGGAGCGCAGCGCGGCCGGGTCCAGGCCAGCGCTCTCCAGCGCCTCCCAGGTGGTCTCCAGCAGCAGCCGCTGCTGGGGGTCGATGGTGCTGCTCTCGCGGGGGCTGATGCCGAAGAACTCGCCGTCGAAGCCGGCCGCCTCGGCCAGGAAGCCGCCGTGCCGGGTGTAGGAGGTGCCGGTGCGCTCCGGGTCCGGGTCGTACAGCCCGTCCAGGTCCCAACCCCGGTCGGCCGGGAACTCCGAGATCGCGTCCCGGCCCTCGGCGACCAGCCGCCACAGCTCCTCCGGCGACCCGACCCCGCCCGGGTAGCGGCACGCCATCCCGACGATGGCGATCGGCTCCGTGTACCTGGCCTCGGCCTCCTGCAGCCGCAGGCGGCTGTCCTGGAGGCTGGCGCTGACCCGCTTGAGGTAGTCGCGGAGCTTCTCGTCGTTCGACATGCGTGCTCTGCCCTTCGATGGTTCGGGGTGCGGCGGGGCTGGAGAGGTGCGGCGGGGCCGGACGGGTGGGACGGTCCGGACGGGTGGGACGGTCCGGACGGGGCGGGGCCGGGAGGCGGCGGGTTGGGCCGGGAGGGGTCAGACGTGTTCCAGGGCGAACCCGGACTTGATCCACTTGCTGGACTCGACCGCGATCGCGGCGGCCCGGTCACCCGGGGAGAGCTTCGGCAGGACCTGTTCGAGCTGGAAGAAGACCAGCGCGTTGCCGGTGTTGGCGGTCTCGCCGACGCAGCTGATCTCCTCGGCGCCGGTCAGCCCGAGGCGCTCCACGATCCGGGCGGTCATCCGGGTGGACAGCTGCGGCGGCAGCAGGTGGGTCACCTCGCCCTCCTGCCAGCCGGCCTCGGCGAGCAGCCGGTGCAGGATCTGCTCGGCGAACAGCGGGACGGTCTCCTCGATCGCCTTGTAGTCCTCCCGGGCCGTCGGCCGCCCGCTGTGCCGGTCGACCGGGCCGAACCATTCCAGTACCTGGCCCGGTTCCCGTCCCCGGCCGGCCAGTTGGACGAAGGAGGCCCGGACGGCGGTCGGGCCGGCGGCCGGGTCGGCGCTCAGCACGGCGGCCCCGGCGGCGTCGCCGAACAGCACGTAGTTGACCAGTTCGGCCGGGGGGACGGCGCGCAGGTCGGCCGTCAGGTCGTAGTGCTTGGCGATGACGTCGCCGCCCAGCACCAGGGCGGTGCGGTGCCGGCCGGTGGAGAGCAGTTGGCGGGCGACGTCGATCGCCTGGACGGCGCCGGAGCAGCCGGACTGCAACTGGTAGGTGGCCACGCCGTCGATACCGAGCCGGTCGGCGATCAGGTTGACGGTGGCGGGCATCAGGGTGTCCGGGGTGGCGGTGCCGAGTACCACGAGGTCGACGTCGGCGGGGTCGGTGCCGGCTGCGGCCAGCGCGCGCCCGCCGGCGGTGGTGCCGAGGTCGGCCAGGGTGTCGCGCTGCTCACCGGTCTCCAGGTCGAGGGCGAGGTGCCGGGTGCGGGTGCCGATGAAGGCGTCCACCCACTGCTCCCAGAGCGCGTCCATGCCGAACCGGCGGCCCAGGGCGGCGTTGTCGATGGGCGGGCCCGGCAACGCGGTGCCGGCCGCCAGGAGGCGGATCTCTGCGGGGTCCATCTGCGGTCTACTCCCAGCCGGGTCGGAGTGCGCGTCGGGGCGAACGGCGGCCCGGCGCAAGGGTGTTCAGCGGGGCTGTTCAGCGGCGGTGTTCAGCGGTAGAGGACGATCGCCGAGGCGTACGACTTGTGGGTCTCCACCGGCCGGAACTGGCGGAAGCCGATCGCCCCGCGCAGCGGGCCGGCCACCGCGACGGCCTTGATGGTCTGCTGCTCGCCGAGGGTCAGCCGGGCGTCGTCGACGATGCCGCCGGTGCGGATGACGTTGCCGTCGATCAGCCGGATCTCCTCCGAGAAGTAGCCCAGGAAGTTGCCCTCCGGGCCCTTGCGCAGCATCCGTCCGATCCCCCTGGTCGTCCCGACCAGCGCGCCCTGCTGGTCGCGCAGCTCGTAGCGAACGTGGGCGAGGTCGTCCAGCGTCGGGGTGGCCCCGCTGAAATCGGAGTTGGTGGACTCGTAGCTGATCAGGGTCTCGGCGAGGTCGGTCAGGTGGAGCAGGTTGTCGGGGTCGCCGACCGGCGGGTTCGGCCCGGTGGGGCCGAGCGGCGGCACCGCCAGCCAGGCCAGCAGCCGGCCCCGCAGGGCCGCTGCGGCGGGGGCCAGCGGGCCGGGGAGGGAAATCGATGCCATGCGACAACTCCGATCAGCACAAGGACGGGGACGGCGCCGGTGGAACGGCGCACCGATCACGCTAGGCAACGGAGCTAAACCGGCCCGGCGCGTCTGCTGAACCGCCCCCCAGCGCCCGGCGAATGCGCCGCTGAATCCGCGACAAACGCTCATTGAATTACCGTTGATTCCCGTCGGAACTGCCGTGGCCCGCGCCCGGGGAGCGGAACTAGCATGCGCCGGAGCAACCAGAATTCCCCCCGGAAAACCGTTCCGGGAAATCCGACCGGGAGGCCGCGTTGTCCGCCAGTTCCGTCGAAGCACCGTCGTTCCCGGTGCGCCGCACCTGCCCCTACCAGCCACCGGACGTCTACCGGGAGATCAGCGCACGGGGCCCGATCAACCAGGTCACGCTGTGGGACGACCGCCGGGTGTGGCTGATCACCGGCTACGCGGAGGCCCGCCGGCTGCTCGCCGACGAGCGGCTGTCCTCCGACCGCAGCTACGACGCCTACCCCACCATGGCCCCGCACCTGGGCGCGCCGGCCGCCCGCAAACTGGTGCTGGTGGGCGAGGACCCGCCGGTCCACCACCACCACCGACGGCTGCTCAACCCGGAGTTCAGCCTCAAGCACGCGCGGGCGCTGCGCCCCGACATCGAGCGGATCGTCAACGGACTGATCGACCGGATCGAGGAACTCGGCTCCCCCGCCGACCTGGTGGAGCACTTCGCGGCGCCGATCCCGTCGCTCGTCATGTCGGCGCTGCTGGGCATCCCGTACGAGGACCACGCCTTCTTCCAGACCGCCACCGCCGGCGTCATGCAGGGCCGGGACCCGGAGCACACCGAGGCCTCCGCCGCCGAACTGGTCCGCTACCTGGACCGGTTGGTGACGGCCCAGGAGCGCAAGCCGGACGAGAACCTGGTGGGCCGGCTGGTGGCCCACGTGGAGAGCGGCGAGCTGACCCACGACGAGGTGGTGCAGCTGACCATGGTGCTGCTGATCGCGGGCCTGGAGACCACCTCCTCGATGATCCCGATCAGCGTGCTGGCCCTGCTGGAGCACCCGGAGCAGCTGGCGGCGCTGCGCGACGGCGTGGTGCCGGCCGCCACCGCGATCGAGGAGCTGCTGCGGATCACCGCGGTGACGGACTTCGCCGGGGTGCGCTGGATCACGGACGACATCGAGATCGACGGCCTGGTGTTGAAGGCCGGGGACGGCCTGGTGGTCTCCTCCACCATGACCAACCGGGACGACCGGGTGCACGCCGAGCCGTACGAGGTCGACCTGGCCCGGGCCAGCCGGCAGCACCTGACCTTCGGTTACGGCATCCACCAGTGCCTGGGGCAGAACCTGGCCCGGCTGCAACTGGAGATCGCCTTCGAGACGCTGGTCCGCCGACTGCCCGGGCTGCGGCTGGCGGTGCCGGCCGAGGAGCTGGTGATGCGCCGCACCGGCACCATGCAGAGCGTCGAGCGCCTGCCGGTGGCCTGGTGAGCGGGGCCGGGGTGCGGATCTCCACCGACCGGGACCGCTGCATCGGCGCGGGCCTGTGCGTGCTGACCGCGCCGGACGTCTTCGAACACGACGACGACGGACTGGTGACCCTGCTGGAGCCGGAGCCCCCGGCCGAGCGGGAGCAGGACGTCCGGCTCGCCCACCAGCTCTGCCCGGCCCGGGCCCTGACCGTGGAGGCCGCCCGACCGGACCCGGCCTGAGGGGAGCGATCCTAAAGCCGCCGGGAACCCTCCCGACCCCCGGCCGGCGGGGCGTATCCGCAGGTCACCGATGCCCGACCGGCGGCCGGGCGCCCCGCCGGAGGCCGTCGACCCGCATTCCGGGCCGACGGCCTTAACGGTGTCTAAGGGACGATGGCCGCCGGGCCTGACTTGTTTATACGCTCTTTCAGCACGCCGGTTCTCGGAACGCCCCTTCTCCGGATTCGCCGGAAATCCCCCACCGCATTCCGCGGCCACGGGGCGCCACGCGGTTCGCGACCGCCCCCTCCTCCGTTTTCTCCTCCCCTGCTATCGCTAAGGACTGAAATGACGCAATCGGCCGAGAATCGGCTGGACGGTCCGCTGGTCAAGCTGATCGTCGTCATGGCGCTCGCATCGGTCACCGCGACGCTGAACGCCACCATCGTCGGCGTCGGACTGAGCCCGCTGGCCGACAACTTCCACACCACACTCACCACCGCCGAATGGGTCATCACCGGTTACCTGCTGGCGGTGGCCGCGACCATCCCGGTGACCGGCTGGGCGGTGGACCACTTCGGCGGCAAGAAGGTCTGGCTGTTCGGCCTGGTGCTCTACACCGTGACGGCCGTCGCCTCGGCGCTGTCCTGGAACATCGGCGCGCTGGTGACCTTCCGCATCCTCCAGGGGGTGGCGGCCGGCATCATCGAGCCGGTCATGATGACGCTCACCGCCCGCGCCGCCGGCCCGGCCCGGCTCGGCCGGGTGATGGGCCTGCTGGCGCTGCCGATGACCCTCGGCCCGGTGATCGGCCCGATCCTCGGCGGGGTCATCGCGGACAACCTGCACTGGAGTTGGCTGTTCCTGGTGAACGTGCCGATCGTGCTGGCGGCGCTGGTGTTCTCGTTCAAGGTGGTGCCCGCCGACGCCCCCGCCGAGGGCGAGCGCGCGACCTTCGACGTGCTCGGCACCGTGCTGCTGAGCCCCGGCTTCGCCGTCCTGGTGTACGGGCTGTCGCAGACCGCCCACAAGGGCTTCGGCTCCCCCACCGTGCTGGTGTCGCTGCTCATCGGGGTGGCGCTGGTGGCCGGCTTCGTGGTGCACGCGCTCACCACCCGCCGCACCCCGCTGATCGACGTGCGCCTGCTCGCCAACAAGGGCTTCACGGGCGCGGTGGTCGCGATGGCGCTCACCGGCGCGGCGGTGTTCTCGCTGTACGTGCTGCTGCCGCTGTACCAGCAGCAGGTGCACGGGCAGAGCCTGATGGCCAGTGGGCTGCTGCTGGCGCCCTTCGGGGTCGGCACCTTCCTCGGGATGCCGCTGGCCGGGCGGCTCAGCGACAGGCTCGGCGCCAACCTGCTGGTGCCGGTCGGCGCCGCGCTGGTGGTGCTCGGCACCCTGGGCAACGCGCTGTCCGACGGGGCCACCAGCCAACTGGTGCTCGGCCTCTACGCGCTGGTCTCGGGCCTCGGCCTCGGCTGCGTCGGTGCGCCCACGCTCGCCTCGCTCTACCGGACCGTGCCGCTGGAGAAGACCTCGGGGGCGACCAGCACCATGCTGTCGCTGAACCAGGTCGGCGGCTCCTTCGGCGTGGCCCTGGTCGCGCTGCTGGTCCAGCGCGGGGTCGCCGACGGCCACTCGGTCCGGGACGCGTACTCCTCCGCCTTCTGGTGGGAGCTGGCGATGACCGCGGTCATCGTGGCCGTCGGCCTGCTCCTCCCGGGCCGGCCCAAGGCCTTCGCGGCCGAACCGGTGCTGGAGGAGGTCAGCCCGCAGGACAGCGGTGAGCCGGTGACCTCCTGACCGGCGGACAGCAGCGCGCACCGGACGGGCCCGAGGGTCCGTCCGGTGCGCGCGGTGGGTGCGGAGCAAGTGCGGTGCGTGCGGTGCGTGCCGCGCGTACGGTGCGTGCCGTGCGTACGGTGCGGGTGCGGTGCG
The DNA here is from genome assembly GCF_055569135.1 of Kitasatospora sp. NPDC029367. Taxonomy (NCBI): domain Bacteria; kingdom Bacillati; phylum Actinomycetota; class Actinomycetes; order Kitasatosporales; family Streptomycetaceae; genus Kitasatospora; species Kitasatospora sp. NPDC029367. The sequence continues at coordinate 91,533 of NZ_JBVHYH010000013.1, read as the reverse complement.
TGCCGTACGTACGGTCGGCCGCCGATCAGCGGTCGACGAACTGCCGGCTGAACTCGGTGAGCCGGTCACCGGCGACCTGCTCGGCGGGCACCGCGGCCTCGATCGCCGCCAGTTCCTCGGCACCGAGCGCCAGCGTCGCGGCGGCGAGGTTCTCCTCCAGGTGGTCGATCCGTCGGGTACCCGGGATCGGGACCACGTCCTCGCCCCGGTGGTGCACCCAGGCCAGCGCCAACTGGCCAACGGAGACGCCGAGTTCGATGGAGAGCGGCTCCAGCCGGTCGACCAGCGCGAGATTGCCCGGGAAGTTCTCCGGAGTGAACCTCGGCTGGGCGACGGTCCGGAAGTCGCTCGGCCCGAACACCTCGGTGGCCCGGTAGCGCCCGGTGAGCAGGCCCCGGCCGAGCGGCGCGTTCGGCACGATGCCGATGCCCAACTCGCGCGCCAGCGGCACGACTTCGCTCTCCAGCTCGCGGGAGAACAGCGACCACTCGGTCTGCACGGCGGCCAGCGGGTGCACGGCGTGGGCCCGGCGGATGGTCGCCGGGGCGGCCTCGGAGAGCCCGATGTACCGGACCTTCCCGGCCCGGACGAGCTCGGCCAGCGCGCCGACCGTCTCCTCGATCGGCACCGAGGGGTCGACCCGGGCCGGGTAGAGGAGGTCGATGTGGTCCAGCCCGAGCCGCTTGAGCGAGGCGTCGGCGGCCTCCCGCACGTAGGCGGCGTCGCCGCGCACCGCCTGCCCGATCCCGTCGCCGGTGCGCAGCACCCCGAACTTGGTGGCCACCACCGCCTCATCGCGCCGGCCGGCCACCGCCCGGCCGACCAACTCCTCGCTCAGGCCGTGCCCGTAGACGTCGGCGGTGTCGATCAGGGTGACCCCCAGGTCGAGCGCCCGACGAATGGTGGCGACGGCCTGTTCGGGGTCGGTCGGGCCGTAGAACTCGCTCAGGCCGAGGGCGCCGAGCCCCTGGGCACCGACTTCCAGACCGCCCAGGCGGCGGGTGGGGACATCGTTCACTCGAATCGCTCCGTCATCGCTCGGGGTTCCGGTACTGCCTCCCCAAGGGTGCCAAAGGGGCCTAAACCGCACCCAAACGGTCGCGGAGCGGCGGCGGTGGCGGCGGGGCGGCGGCGGTGGCGGAGCGCCGTCAGGCCCGTACGGCCGCGGGCGTCCGCCGGGCGGGGCCCTCGCCGCGCACCTCCAGGATGGTGCGCTGCAGGTTGCGCAGCCAGCAGCCCGGCTCCAGGCCGAGTTCCCGGTTGAGCGTGTCGCGCGCGGAGTGGTAGACGCCCAGGGCCTCGGCCTGCCGGCCGGAGCGCCACAGGGCCAGCATCAGCTGGGCGTAGAAGCTCTCCTGCAACGGGTGCTCGCGGATCAGGCAGCGCAGCTGGGAGACCACCTCGCGGTCCCGGGAGAGCATCAGCTTGGACTCCACCAGCAGTTCGCTGCACTCCAGTTGGAGCTCCTGGAGCCAGGCCGCGAAGGTGTTGACCACCGGGCCGGCCTGCAGCCCGGCCAGCACCGGGCCGCGCCACAGGGCGACGATCTCCTCCAGCAGCTCGCAGGCCTCCTCGTACCGCCGCTCCCGCATCATCGCCCGGGCGGTGGGCAGTTGCTCCTGGAGGGCCTGGAAGTCGACGGCCCGGGGCGGCGTCCACAGGACGTAGCCGGGCGCCCGGGTGATGACCGGATCGGGTTCGCCTGGGCGGGTCAGCAGCTTGCGCAGCTGCGAGACGTACACGTAGACGGCGTCCCGGGCGCGCTGCGGCGGACCGGCGGGCCACAGCTCACTCACCAGGTCGTCCACCGAGACCACCTGGCCCATCCGGGCGAGCAGGACGGCCAGCACCGTCTCGGTCTTGCGGGACGTGATCACGACCTGGCCGTCCGCGTCGCTGACCCTGAGCGGGCCGAGTACCTCGTACCTCACCGGTGCTCCTCCTCCGCGCTCACCCTGCCGCCCTCCCCGCCGCGCACCCGGGCGCACAGGCCGGCGCACCACGGTCGTCGGCGGCCGTCGCGGCCGTCCAGCGCCTCAACAGTCCTCGGCGGACGGCTATTCCCGCCGCGCGGCCGTTCCGCAGGACGGCTTCCGGTGCGGTTGCGGGACCGCCCTGAGGCCGGGCCGGGCCGGTCCGGGTCCCGGCCGGTGTCCGACCCCCGGGCAGGCCCGGACCGGCTCCGGTCACGACGGTCACGACGCCCGGCGGTGCTCCTCGACCACCAGCCGGACCAGCGCGGCGCGGGAGCCGATGCCCAACTTCCGGTAGGTACGGGCGATGTGCACCTCGACGGTACGGGCGCTCAGCCCGAGCCGGTCGGCGATCTCGCGGCTGCGCAGGCCGGTGCCGGCGAGTTCGGCGATCTCCCGCTCCCGCCCGGTGAGCAGGTCCAGGGTCGGTCCGCCGTACGGACCGGCCCCGGTCGGCTCGCCGGGCGCGGGCGGCTGGGCGGCGGCCGACGCGCGGGTGGGACGGGCCCGGGCGGCTTCACCCCGGCTCCGCGGCTTCGCGCCCGGCGGGCGGCCGGCCGCAGCCCCGTCGGGGCGGTCCTCGCCACCCAGCCGCACGGTGGCCTCGGTGAGCAGGGCGCGCGATCCGGTGCGGGCCGCCACCTCGTCCGCCGCGGCCAGCAGTTGACGGGCCACCCGGTCGTCGGCCGGGCCCCGGCGGCCGAGCGCGGTGAGGGCGGCGCCCAGCCAGTGCCCGGCCAGCTCGGTGTCCCCGGTGCGCAGCGCCGTCCGGGCGGCCGCGGTGAGCACGGCCGCGTCCTGCGGATCCTGCCCGGGGGTGGCCCGTTCGATGTGCGGGGCGAGCCGGTCGGCCGGGGCACCCCGGGCCGCGAGGACCTCGATGGCCCGGCGGTGGGCGTCGGCGCGCCAGCAGCTGTCGGCGCCGTCGTAGACCAGCCACCGCACCAACGGGTGCCGGAAGCCGCTGTGCGGGCTGCCGGGGAGCGGTCGCAGCAGGTCGAGCCGGCGCAGTTCGTCGAGGATCCGGCAGGCCTCGTCCTGGGTCGTACCGGCGACCGCGGCGACCCCGTGCGGGTCCAGTTCGGTGCCGAGCACCGAGGCGGCCGCGAGGACGAGCCGCTGGCGCGGGCCGAGAACGGCGAGCTCGGTCACCAGGTGACGGACCAGCCGGTCCGGCAGGGCGGCGTCCGGCGGCAGGCCCCGCAGGTCCGCGAGCGAGCCCTCGGGGCGGCCGGAGAGCCGGCCGGGGCAGACCCTGGCGAGGGCCAGCAGGTAGAGCGGGTTCCCGTGGGCGTCCCGGTGCAGGGCACGCATCCGGGGGTCCGTGGCGGGCAGGTCGAGCAGTTCGGCGGCCCGGGCCAGGTCGAGCCGGCCGAGCTCGATCCGCCGGGTGGTGCCGAGCTGGCTGCCGCGGGCCAGGGTGGCGAGCAGCCCCTGCGGGGCCTGCCGGGGCCGGTGGGCGACCACCAGCGCGAGCGGGGCGCGGACCGGCCAGCGGATCAGCCGGTCGAGCAGCGCGAGCGAGCCGGGGTCGGCCGCGTGGACGTCGTCCAGGACGATCAACAGGCCCCGGCAGGTGTGCTGTTCGAGCAGGGCGCAGAGGCGCTCCGGGACCGGGCAGCCGCTCGCCGGATCACCCACGGACCCGGCGATCCGGCGGATCACCGCGAGCAGTTCGTCGCGCAGCCCGGCCCGGTCGGCGAGGCCGATCCAGGCGCGCAGGACCTGCACGAACAGGCTGCCGGCCATGCCCTGCTCGGCCGGGTCGGCCAGCGCGCGCAGCACGGTGAAGCCGCGGGCGGCGGCCTCCTCGGCGAGCGCGGTGAGCAGGCGGGACTTGCCGCTGCCCGGGTCTCCGGCGAGCTCCACCACCTGCTGGCGGCCGTTGGTCACTTCGTCGAGGACGGACTGGAGTTGGCTCAGTTCGGCGCGTCTGACGGTGTCCGTGCGGGCACGGTCACGGGTCACGACGCGGGTTTCCCGGGTTTCTCGATCGTCTCTGGCGTCCTGGGCTTCTCTGGCGTCTCGGGTTTCTCGGATGTCTCGGGTCTGCCGGACTGCGATCACGGTTGCTGTCCCTTCCCCCTCCCCCGTGGCGGGCGGAACTGGCGGATCCCCCCAACCTCGGCCGATCGTAGCTTCGACCACCGATCAACTGGCCGGACGTAACAAGGATTTCACGAACCCGGGGACCGCTCCGTTCAGAGCCTGTTTGGCCCCGTGCGCCACGCTCGACCCCTCCACCGGTCCGACCCGTGACCACCGACCGACCCGTGACCACCGGTCCGACCCGTGACCACCGACCGACCGGACCGATCCGACCCGAGGGGCCCGTCATGACCAGTCCGAGCGGAGCCGATCCGCGGCTCGCACCGCCGCCGCGCGAGCGGCGGCACACCCTGTACTTCCTGGAGGCGATCCGGGACTTCTCCCCGGTCTTCCTGGACACCGAGGTGGACGCCACCCGACTGCTCGCCGACCGGGCCGCGGCCCGCGCGGCCGGACAGCGCCGCTCGGTGGTCGGCTACCTGCTGGTGGCGGCGGGCGGGGTGCTGGCCCGCCACCCGGAGGCCAACTCCGCCTACCGGGGCGGCCCGCGCCCCCGGGTGGCCACCTTCCCGACGGTGTCCGGCAAGGTCACCCTGGACCGCACCCTGGGCGGCACCCGGGTGGTGCTGTCCACCGTCGTCCCCGAGCCGCACACCGCCGGCCTCGCCGAGGTGCAGCGCCGACTGGACCGGGTGCTGGACGGCGACCCGGCCGAGCTGCCCGAGTTCGCCGGCATCCGGGCCCTGCACCGGCTGTCCTGGCTGCGCGGCCGGCTGCGGTTCGCCCGCGCGGCCCGCGACCTGCGGCTGCGCCCGCTGATCACCGGCACCTTCGCGGTCACCTCGCTCGGCCACCGGCCGGTCGACGGCTTCCACTCCGTGGGCGGCACCACCGTCACCCTGGGCGTCGGCCGGATCGTCGAACGGCCGGTGGTCCGGGACGGCGCGATCGTCGCCGCGCCGGTGTTCCGGCTCAGCCTGGCCTTCGACCACCGGGTCATCGACGGCGCGGAGGCGGCGGACGTCCTGACCGAGATCCGGGCCGCGCTGGAGGAGTGGCCCGCTCCCGGGGAGGACGGAACGACCACCGGTGCGGCGGCCGGAGCGCCCGCCCCCGTCCGATCGGAGGCGACGGCATGACCGGCCGCGCCCCGGCGAACGACCTCGCCGAACTCAAGCAGTTCGTGGTCGCCCAGGCGACCTCCCAGGGCATCACCCCCGCCCAGTACGGCGCGGTGCTGGACGGTGTCGTGGACGACGGCGACGGCGGCCCCGGCTCCTGGGTGCGCCGCTGGACCGAGGCGGGCGACCGGCTGGAACGCGAGGGCCGGCTGCTGGAGGCCGGCCGCTACTACACGATGGCCCGCTTCCCCTACCCGTCCGGCTCGGCCCGGCGGGAGGCCGAGGAGCGCGCCCGGGACGTGTTCGCCCGCTGGGCCGCCGACTTCCCCGGCATCGAACGGATCGAGGTGCCCACCGCGGCCGGCCCGGTCGCCGCCTGGGCGGGCGGGCTGACGGCGGGCGGGCCGTCGGCGGGCGGGCTGACGGCGGGCGGGCTGACGGCGGAACGGCCGTCGGCGGGCGGGCCGTCGGCGGAGCGGCCGAAGCCGCTGCTGCTGATGTCCGGCGGGATCATCAGCCTCAAGGAGCAGTGGGCGCCGGTCCTGCTCCAGCTGGCCGAGTTCGGCCTGGCCGGCGTGGTCACCGAGATGCCCGGCGTCGGCGAGAACCCGCTGCCGTACGACCTGACGGCGCCCGCACTGCTGCCCGCCGTCCTGGACGCCGTCGCCGACCGCGCCGACACCGCGCGGACGTACGCGCTGGCGCTCAGTTTCAGCGGCAACCTGGCGCTGCACGCCGCGCTCACCGATCCGCGCATCCGCGGGGTGGTCGGCGCCGGCCTGCCGGTGCACGACTTCTTCACCGACCGGGCGTGGCACGCCACCGTTCCCCGGGTCACCGTGGACACCCTCGCCCACCTCGCCCGCACCGACGCCGGCTCGGTGTTCGACGCCCTCGCCCCGCTCGCCCTGGACCCGGACCGGCTGAGCAAAGTCGACGTACCGGTCGGCCTGGTCGCCAGCGCCCGGGACGAGATCATCCCGCCCTCCGACACCGACCGGCTGCGGCGCTCGCTGCGCAGCCTGCGCCTGCGGGTGCACGACGACGTGCACGGCTCGCCCCGGTTCTTCCCGCAGACCCGGCTGTGGACGCTGCTCACGGTGCTGCGGATGAGCGGCGGCCCGCTGGACCGCCGGCTCGCCCTCGGCGCCGAACTGCGCGCGCTGGACCGGCGGTAGAGCGGAGCGGAGCCGCGGCACCGGGGCCGTCCGTACGTAGTTCCGCTGATGCGCGGACGGCCCCCCGTGGGACACCCTGAGCCGGACGACCCGCCCTCAGGAGGCCCACTGTGAGATACCAGTTGCTCGGAAGCCTGCGCGTCACCACGGAGCGCGGCACCTCGGCCGTCAAGGCCCGGAACATGGAGGTGCTGCTGGCGACCCTGCTGGTCCGCGCCAACGAGGTGGTGCCCGTCCCGCAGCTCGGCTTCGAGATCTGGGGCGACGCCCCGCCACGACGCCATCTGGCGGCGATCCACGTCTACATCTCGCGGCTGCGCAAGCTGCTCGCGGACAGCCGGCCGGAGAGCGCCATCGTCACCCAGTCCCCCGGGTACGTACTGCGCCTCGGCCCGGAGGACCGGCTGGACTCCGACGAGTTCCAGCAACTGATGCAGACCGGACGGGCCGCCGCCCGGGACGGCCGCACCGAGCAGGCCGCCGCCGCCTTCGAGGAGGCCCTCGCCCTGTGGCGCGGCCCCGCGCTCGGCGACCTGCGCTCCGGGCCGATCCTGGAGGGCTTCACCACCTGGGCCGAGGAGGCCCGGCTGGAGTGCCTCGGCATGCACGTCGAGACCGGCCTGGCCACCGGGCGCCACCGCGAACTCATCGGCAGGCTCTACTCGCTGGTCGCCGAGCACCCGCTGCACGAGGCCTTCCACCGGCAGCTGATGATCGCCCTCTACCGCTCGGAGCGGCAGGCCGACGCCCTGCGGGTGTACCGCGCGGCGCACCGCACCATCACCGCCGAACTCGGCATCGAGCCCGGGCGGGCGCTGCGCGAGGTGCAGCGGGCGATCCTGCTGTCCGACCGGCGGCTCGACCTGCTCCGCCCGCAGTGGGGCGAGCGATCCGGGGCCGCCGAGCCGGCCGACCGCTCGGAGCGGCCGGAGCGGCCGGACCGGGCCGAGCGTTCGGACCGGATCGAGCGGCAGGCGGCGGCATGAGCACCGCGAGCGCCACCTCCGTCGACAGCTCCCTGTGGGTACGCCGGTTCGGCGCCCCCGGGGCGCCTCGCAACCCCGACCCGGCCGGCTCGGCCGACCCGCCGTTGCGCCTGCTCTGCCTGCCCCACGCCGGCGGCTCGGCCTCGGTCTTCCGGCCCTGGGCCGCCGCGGCCGGGCCGGACGTCGAAGTGCTGGCCCTGCAGTACCCGGGCCGTCAGGACCGCTACCGGGAGCCCGCCGTCGCGGACCTCACCCGGCTCGCCGAGCTGGCCGCGCCCGCCGTCCGGGCCGCGGTGGGCGACGGCCGCTACGCCCTGTTCGGCCACAGCATGGGCGCCCTGCTCGCCTTCGAACTCACCCGCCGGCTGGAACGCGACGGCCGCGCCCCGGAGTTGCTCACCGTCTCCGGCCGGCGCGCCCCCTCCACCCGGCGCGACGGCGAGTACGCCCACCTCACCGACGACCGCTCCCTCGCCGCCCACCTGCGGGACCTCAGCGGCACCGACCCGCGGCTGCTCGCTGACGAGGAGGCCCTGCAGATGATCCTGCCGGCCGTCCGCGCCGACCTGACCGCCGTGGGCGGCTACTTCGCCGGCCCGGAGGTCACCGTGGGAACGCCGCTCCTCGCCCTGATCGGCGACGCCGACCCCTGGGTCACCCCCGCCGAGGCCGCCGCCTGGCAGCGCCACACCACGGCCGGCTTCGAACTCGGCATCCACCGCGGCGGCCACTTCTACCTCGACGGACGACAGCAGGAACTGCTCGCCCTCCTCGACGCCCACCTCGCCACAGCCCGTCGCTGACCACGCCACAACACCCGCCCAGGGCACCCCGCACACCCCCGGAGTGGGGAGTCGACCCTGCCGACTTCCCACTCCGCCCCCCGTCGCGGCCCCGGCCCCGGCCTACGGGCGCCTCCCGCGGGCCCCGCCGACCCGGCCCGCAGCATCGGGGCTCGCATCGCAAGCCATAGGTCCGCGTCCCGGTGTGGCAGGGCGGCCATGGCAAGGGCTGAGCAAATCAGCTCACGACGCGACTCCGGTAGAAGTCGAACCGCGCAGTGCCCTCCTCGACGATCTCCGCGATGTCGAGTGCGTGATGCGCCGACACACTCCGCGGCTCGGCTGCCAGCAGCTCCCGGTAGACGGTCCACAGACCCTCCCGAACCGTCTCGAAGCACTGCTCGTACAGACTCGTCTCCTCGGCGGCGACGCAGCTGAGCACGCCCCAGAGCACGCCCCTCGTCTGGTCGACCGGAATTCCGTCAGCAAGCATCGCCATGAAGACCGAACAGACGGCCGGGGCAGGCGGCATGAGGTTGGACTGAATGAAGACGTGATTGTCGAGACTGTGGATCGCTGCGGCGGACCGGGTCTCGGTGATCGAGCGAAGAAGCGGCACGAGATGCTCGGCCGACTTCCCGCAGCCACATTCTATGGCTGACCAGTTGTGCCGGTCGATCTCGGCAACTGCCAGATTCACACGTGGACCTTCCGTCGAGGGACTTCACTGCACAGGATTTCGGTGACAGACATCGGTGAGACCTGGGCCGGACGACGCGCCACTGTAAGCTGACCGGTCTCCTCGTGGACGCCTGCCGCAAATGCCCGCTTGGCATTTTTCCGATCCGGTTGGCGATCGATGCGTCGGCGGCGAGCCGGTTTCCCCGCTCCAGTTGGCCGTCGACAGTCCAGCCCTCCGATGCCGCTTCGAAGTCTCGGTAGGCCAGCCTCTTGCCGGCGGGCCCTCGGTGCGTCGGCCCGGTGGGTTCGGCCCTCGGGGCCCTCGCGCAGGCAACTCACCTTGACCAGGTCGTAACAGCCGACCTCGGTGACCAGCGGCCACAGTTCGCCACGGACCAGCATCTCAGTGAGGTCCGAGAGCCATTCGTGACCGATGATTCCGACTCGCATGCGCGCATCCCTCGCCGAACTTGGGACTTACTCGTCTAGGCTGCCCGGATGCGCTACCTGGTCGAGTCCTTCGCTGTCGGTGCCCTGACCCGCGGTCGATCGGTCGAGCAGTTCCTCGGCCCTGCCGGTGATGCCCATGCTCCTGGGATCCGTTGGGTCGAGGTTGTTCCGGCCGGCTCTCAGTTCAAGGTCGTTCTCCACACGTCGGCGGACGTCGGGAGTGAGAACTTCTGCGACCTCGTCGAGTTCCCGTCGCTGGACCCCGAGAACGAGGACGACGAGTTCGGCCTGGAGATCGCCACGGCAACGGCGGCACATGACGCCCTCACCCTCGCGGAGCACCGAACTGGAGCCGTTCGTGGCCGCTGGGTCAATGAGGGAATGGCTCAGGACGAGTACCGCGACTTCGTGCTCGCCGGCCGGCCGCGACAAGCGTCACCAAGGTAACGACCGCTCACACGTTGAGCCGGCGGTCATGACACCCCTCGCGGGCCGGGGTGTCGGTGGCATCGGGTTGGATGAGCAGGTGACTGTCCATGACGTAGCCCGCCGGCTCCCCGCCATCGCCGACCTGCGGGACCTGTGCCGTTCACTGGCGATGCTCGATGCGATCCTGAGCCCCGACTGGGCGGACCGGTACCACTCCTTCAACGCCGGTTGGGCCGACGGCGAGGAGATGGCCTCGATGCGCAACGGGTCGGGAGACGAGTACTCGATCGTGTTCTCGGCGGCCGGGGCCTATGTGCGCGGCTTCGATCACGAATCGCCGATGAGCCCCTTCGGCAACGATGGCGAGCCCTGGCCGGGAGTGGTCGACGAGGTCCCCGAGCTCTTCAAGCCCTTCGTCGAGGAGCCGGCGTTCACCGATCAGAACGGTGTGCCGGTGGTGACGGCCTGCCTGTGGCGGGGGCCGACGGACGAGCGGTGGCACCACGGAACGATCGACTTCCCCGAGGGCACCGTCGATCCTGACGGCGCGACGAGCCTGTTCAGCCTCCTGGTCGACCGTTCCCCGGAAGCGTTCCAGCGTTTCGCCGAGGACTACTACGAGGTGTCCATCGACCTGGCAGCGGTGAGCCGGGTTCATGCCTTGCAGCCGCTGAACCAGGAACTCGTCTCGTCGCTGAACCCTGAGGTCAGCTTGGCAGACCTGGCCCAGGACATCTCCGAGATCGGCTATCCGCGGCTGGACCAGGAGTCGGAGGAACCCCCGCACCCGCTGCCCTGGGCCCCACCGGAGTAGGAAGTCGGCGGGGCCGACTTCCTACTCCGGTGGGCCGGGGAGGCACGGGTGGATGGGGGCGGCGCGGTGGGGGGTTGGTACGGGGTGGAGGGGTGGGGGTGGGGAAGGGCCCGGGGGTGCCGGGCCCTTCGCCTTGGGGTTACAGGCCGAGTTGGCGGTCGATCAGGTCGAAGAGGTCGTCGCCGTCGGCCTCCTCCAGCTGGTCGGCGAAGCCGGTGTCCGGCTCTGCGGCGCGCGCGGCGCGGACTTGGTCCAGGGCTGTCTGGAGGCGGGCGGCCAGCTGGTCCAGCTCGGCCGGGTCGGCTGCCCCGGCTGCCAGTCCGGCCAGTACTGCCTCGAACTGGGCGAGGTCGGCCGGGCCGGGGTGGTCCTCCGCCGGGGTCACCAGGGTGGTGAGGTGGCGGGCCAGGGCCGCGGCGGTGGGGTGGTCGAACAGCAGGGTGCTGGGCAGCCGCAGCCCGAGCAGGGTGCCCAGGCGGCCGCGCAGTTCCACCGCCGTCAGCGAGTCCAGGCCCAGGTCCAGCAGCCCCCGGTCCACCGGTACGGCGCCCGGGTCGGCGTGGCCGAGGACCTCGCCGACCGAACGGCGCACCAGGTCCAGGACGGCCCGGCCGCGTTCCTGCGGGTCGAGCCCGGCGAGCGCGTCCCGCTGCTCCGGCGGGGCGGGGGCCGCCGGGGCGGCGCCCGCCGGGCGGGAGCCGAGCAGCTCGCGCAGGGCGGCCGCCGGTCCGGTGCCGGGCCCGCCTGCCCCGGGCGCCGCCAGTCGGGCGGCGACCGCCACCGGACGGCCGGCCGCCAGCGCCTCGTCCAGCAGTGCGAGGGCGCTTCCGGCGGGCAGCGGGGTGATCCCGGTCCGGGCGATCCGGGCCCGGTCGGCCGCGCTCAGGCCCTCCCCCATGCCCTCGCCCTCCCACAGTCCCCACGGGAGGGACAGCGCGGGCAGGCCGAGTGCGTGGCGGTGCCCGGCGAGGGCGTCCAGGAAGGAGTTGGCGGCCGCGTACGAGCCCTGCCCCGCCGTCCCGAGCACCCCGGCGACCGAGGAGAAGAGGACGAAGGCGTGCAGCGGCAGTTCCGCGGTCGCCTCGTGCAGCGCCCAGGCGCCGTCGACCTTCGGCCGCAGCACGGCGGCGATCCGCTCCGCCGTCAGGCCCTCGACCAGCCCGTCGTCCAGGACGCCGGCGGCGTGCACCACCCCGGTGACCGGGAGGCCGTCCGGCGCCTGGGCCAGCGCGGCCCGTACGGCCTGCGGATCGGCCACGTCGCCCGCGACCGGCACCGTCACGGCCCCCAGGGCCGCCAGCTCCTCCGCCAGCCCGGGCGCCACCCGCCCGCTCCGGCTCATCAGCACCAGCCCGCGCACCCCGTGCGCCTCCACCAGGTGCCGCACCAGCACCGCCGCCAGCGCCCCGGACGCGCCGGTCACCAGGACGCTCCCGGGGCCGAACGCCCCGGTCGCACCGCCCCCTGCGGCAACGGCCGCCGTCAGGCGCGGGGCGAGCACCCGCCCGGACCGCACCAGGAGGTGCGGTTCGTCGTCCGGCCAGGCCACGGCGGGGAGCTCCGCAAGCCGGTCCGCCGGGAGGTCGGTGTCCAACAGCAGGACGCGGCCCGGGTGTTCGGCCGCGGCGGAGCGGACCAGCCCGCCGGCCGCCGCCGCGGCGAGCGCCGCCGGGCCGCCCTCGGCCGTGGCGGGCAGGACGACGACGAGGCGGGAGGCCTCGTACCGGCGCCCGGTCAGCCAGGTCCGCAGGGCGGTCAGGGCCCAGCCGGTCGCGTGGGCCACCTGCTCGGGGACGGGACGGTCCGCCGGGAGGGGCGGCAGCGGCAGTAGGACGACCGGCGGCACCGGAGCGGTCAGCCCGGCCAGGCTCGCCACCGGGGCGGCCGGGCGCGGGGCGGCCGGGAGGGCCAGCGGGCGGGTGCCGGGGAGGAGCAGCGGGTCGGCGGGGCGGGCCGCGCTGAACCGCCCGGCCGGCACCTCGGCGAGTTCGAGGGCGGCCGCGTGCAGCAGCGGGGCGCCGTCGGCGTCGTAGAGGGTCACGGCGGCGCGGTGCTCGCCGTCCGGCGCGATCCGGGCCCGCAGCGGTCCGGCGGGGACCACCCCGTACGTACGGACCTCGCGCCAGGCGGCGGGCAGCCGCAGGGTGGTGCGGCCGTCGGACGGCAGTCCGGCGTGGGCCCAGGGGTGGAGGGCGGCGTCCAGGGCGGCGGGCGGCACGGCGAAGCGCCGGTCGCCGTCCCGGGCCCCTTCGGTGGGGCCCGCCAGTTCGGCCCAGAGGGTGCCGTCGGGCTGCTGCCAGGCGGCGGTGACGGTGCGGAAGGCGCCGCCGTACCCGAGGCCGTGGGCGTCGAGGGCGGTGTACAGCTCCTCGGCGCCGACCGGGCGGGCGCCGGACGGCGGCCAGGTGTCCGGCAGGGGCGAGGTGCCCGGCAGGGGCGAGGTGCCCGGCAGGGGCCGGTCGCTCGGGGACGGGGCCGCCGCCGTCGGGGCGGGCGCCGTCGGGGCGGGCGCCGTCGGGGCGGGCGCCGTCGGGGCGGGCGCGAGCACGCCGGTGGCGTACCTGGTCCAGGGCTCCTCGGTGGCGCCGTCGGGCCGGGCGTGGATCCGTACGGCCCGTTCGCCGGCGGCGTCCGCCCGGTCCAGCGCGACCTGGAGCCGCAGCGCTCCGTCGGCCGGGATCAGCAGCGGGGCCTCCAGGTCGAGGGCGGCGACCACGGGCAGCCCGGCGGTGCGGCCCGCGTGCAGGGCGAGGTCGAGCAGGGCGGTCGCGGGCAGCACGGCCGTGCCGGCCACGGTGTGCCCGGCGAGCCAGGGGTGCTCGCGCCGGTCCAGGCGGCCGGTGAGGACCGTCCCGGCGCCGTCGGCGAGGTCGACGGCGGCGCCGAGGAAGGGGTGGCCGGCGGTGCTGAGCCCGGCGGCCCGCACGTCGCCCACGGTGGCCGGGGCGTCGAGCCAGTGCCGGGTGCGCTGGAAGGGGTAGGTCGGCAGCCCGGGGTACGGGGCCCCGGCCGCGCCCAGCACGGCGGGCCAGTCGACGCTGCCGCCCGCCGTGTGCACGGTGGCGACGGCCCGCAGCAGGGTGGCCGCCTCGCCGCGTTCGCGCCGCAGCACCGCCGCCGTGACGGCGGGCGGGTCCTGCGGGCCCTGGGCAACCTGGGCGACCTGCGGGTCCTGCGGCCCTTCGGCCAGCACGTCCTCGACCAGGGTGGTCAGCAGGGTGTCCGGCCCGATCTCCAGGTAGCGCACGGTGCCGAGCTCGCGCAGGGCCCGGACGCCGTCGGCGAAGCGGACGGTCCCGCGCACGTGGCGGGCCCAGTAGTCGGGCGAGGCGGTGTCCTCCGGACCGGCCGGGCGGCCGGTCAGGTCGGAGACGAACGGGATGGTCGGACGGCCGAAGGCGAGACCGCCGAGGGCGGCGCGGAAGTCGTCCAGCATCGGGTCCATCAGCGGGGAGTGGAAGGCGTGGCTGACGGTCAGCCGACGGGCCTTGGCGCCCGTGGCGGCGAGCCGGGCGGCGACCGCGAGCACGGCGTCCTCCTCGCCGGAGACGACGGTGGCCCGCGGACCGTTGACGGCGGCCACCGAGGCCCGGTCGGTGTGCCCCTCCAGGGCGGCGAGGACCTCCGGCTCGGACGCCCGGAAGGAGAGCATGACGCCCTCGGCGGGCAGCGCGTCCATCAGCCGGCTGCGTGCCGCGACCAGGGCGACGGCGTCCGCCAGGGTGAGCACCCCGGCGGTGTGGGCCGCGGCGACGGCGCCGATCGAGTGCCCGAGCACGGCGTCCGGCCGCACCCCCCAGTGGGCGAGCAGCCGCACCAGGGCGAACTCCACGGCGAACAGGACTGGTTGGGTGTAGGCGGTGCGGTCCAGCAGGCCGGTGTCCTCGAACAGGACCTCGCGCAGCGGCCGTTCCAGGTACGGGGCGAAGGCCGCGCACACCTCGTCGAGGGCGGCCGCGAACTCCGGGTAAGTCTCGGACAGTTCCCTGGCCATGCCGACGCGCTGGCTGCCCTGGCCGGTGAAGACGAAGGCCGTCCGGCCGCTCCGGGCGGCGCCGCGCAGCAGCTGCGGGGAGTCCGTTCCGGCGGCCAGCGCCCGCAGCCCGTCGAGCAGTTCGGCGCGCGAGCCGCCGAGCACCGCCGCGCGCTGCTCGAAGGCCGTCCGGGTGGTGGCCAGGGCGGCTCCCGCACCGGCCAGTCGCTCCTCGGGCAGGTCGGCGGCGAAGGCGAGCAGCCGCTGCGCCTGCTCCCGGAGCGCGGCTTCGGTGCGCGCCGAGACCGGCCAGACCACCGGCGCGGCCGGAGCCGGCGCGGCGGGCTCGGTCACGGCGGGCGCCGGGGCTGCGGGCTCGGTAGAAGCAGGCGCCGGCTCGGCGACGTCCGGCGCCTGCTCCAGGATCACGTGCGCATTGGTGCCGCTGATCCCGAAGGAGGACACGCCCGCCCGGCGCGGCCGGTCCAGCTCCGGCCACTCCCGCGCCTCGGCGAGCAGCTCCACCGCGCCGGCCGTCCAGTCCACGTGCGGCGAGGGCTCGTCCAGGTGCAGGGTCGCCGGCAGCCGGCCACGCCGGAGGGCCTCGACCATCTTGATCACGCCCGCCACCCCCGCCGCCGCCTGGCTGTGGCCGATGTTCGACTTGATCGAGCCCAGCCACAGCGGGCGCCCGGCCGGACGCCCCTGCCCGTACGTCGCCAGCAGGGCCTGGGCCTCGATCGGGTCGCCGAGGCGGGTGCCCGTCCCGTGCGCCTCGACCGCGTCCACGCCGTCCGCCGTCAGCCGGGCGGCGGCCAGCGCGGCCCGGATCACCCGCTGCTGGGCAGGGCCGTTCGGCGCCGTCAGGCCGTTCGAGGCACCGTCCTGGTTGACGGCGGTGCCGCGCACCAGGGCCAGCACCGGATGCCCGTTGCGCCGGGCGTCGGAGAGCCGCTCCAGGACCAGCACGCCCGCGCCCTCGGCCCAGCCGGTGCCGTCGGCACCGGCCGCGAAGGGCTTGCAGCGCCCGTCCGGGGCCAGCCCGCGCTGCCGGCTGAACTCCACGAAGGTGGCGGGGGTGGCCATCACGGTGACGCCACCGGCCAGGGCGAGGGTGGCCTCGCCGCTGCGCAGCGCCTGTGCGGCCAGGTGCAGCGCGACCAGCGAGGAGGAGCAGGCGGTGTCCACGGTGACGGCCGGGCCCTCCAGTCCGAGCGCGTAGGAGACCCGCCCGGAGGCGACGCTGCCGGCGCTGCCGCTGACCAGGTAGCCCTCGTAGCCCTCCGGCGCCTCGGGTGCCTGGCTGAGCCGGGAGCCGTAGTCGTCGTACATCACGCCGACGAAGACGCCGGTCCGGCTGCCGCGCAGCGTCCCCGGGTCGATGCCCGCCCGCTCGACGGCCTCCCAGGCCGTCTCCAGCAGGATCCGCTGCTGCGGGTCGGTGGCCAGCGCCTCGCGCGGGCTCATGCCGAAGAAGGCGGGGTCGAAGTCGGCGGCGTCGTAGAGGAATCCGCCCTCGCGGGCGGCGGACGTGCCGGGCCGCTCCGGGTCCGGGTGGAAGAGCCGGTCCAGGCGCCAGCCCCGGTCCTCGGGGAACGGGCCGACCGCGTCGACCCGGTCGGCGACCAGCTGCCACAGCTCCTCGGCGGAGCGCACCCCGCCGGGGTAGCGGCAGCCGATGCCGACGATGGCGATCGGGTCGTCGGCGACCCCGACCGGCGGCTCCGCCGACCGGTGCGCCCGCTGGTCCGTGCGCTGGTCTGCCCGCTGGTCCACCCGCTGGTCCGTGCGCTGGTCCTCCGGTCGGGCCTCGCTCACACCGGGGACCGACGGCAGCAGCGCCTCGCCCAGGTGGGCGGCCAGCGCCGCCGGGCTCGGGTGGTCGAAGACCAGGGTGCTGGGGAGCGCCAGGCCGGTGGTCGCGTTCAGCCGGTTGCGCAGGTCGACGGCGGCCAGCGAGTCGAAGCCCTGCTCGGTGAAGGAGCGGTCCTGCTCGACGGCCTGCGGCCCGCCGTGCCCGAGCACGGCGGCGGTAGCCGTGCGGACCAACTCGACCAGCAGCAGGGCGCGTTCGGACTCGGACAGGGCCGCGAGCCGGTCCGCGAGCGGAGTCGCGCCGGGCCCCGCCGCCGCTGGGGCCTGCGCCGCACGGCGCGGGGCCGGGCGGGCCAGGCCGCGCAGCGGCGCGGGCAGGGCGGTGCCGCTCGCCGTGGCCGTGGCGAGGTCCAGCCGGACCGGCGCGAGCAGCGGGAGCGGCGAGCCGAGCGAGTCGTCCAGCAGGGCGAGCGCCTCGGCCGGGGGCAGCGGGGCGATGCCGGTACGGGCCAGCCGCGCCAGGTCGGCGGCGGACAGCCGGCTCCCCATGCCCTCGCCGTCCCACAGCCCCCAGGCCAAGGAGAGCCCGGGCAGGCCGAGTTGACGCCGGTGGGCGGCGAGCCCGTCCAGGAAGGAGTTGGCGGCCGCGTACGGGCCCTGGCCTGCGGTGCCGAGCAGTCCGGCGACCGAGGAGAAGAGCACGAAGGCGTGCAGCGGCAGTTCCACGGTCGCCTCGTGCAGCGCCCAGGCGCCGTCGGCCTTGGGCCGCAGCACGGCGGCGACCCGCTCGGCGGTGAGCCCCTCGGTCACACCGTCGTCCACCACGCCGGCCGCGTGCAGCACGGCGGTCACCGGCAGCCCGGCGGGCGCCCGGTCCAGCGCGGCCCGTACGGCCCGGGGGTCGGCGACGTCGGCGGCCACGGTCGCCACGGCGGCCCCGGCCGCCGTCAACTCCTCGACCAGGCCCGGCTCCACGCTGCCACGGCGGCTGAGCAGGAGCAGGCCCCGGACGCCGTGGGCGTGCACCAGATGGCGGGCCACCGACGCGCCGAGTGCCCCGGAGGCCCCGGTGAGCAGGACGGTTCCGGCGCCGAGGTCCGGCCGCCGGTCGGAGTCCTCGGCCTTGTCGGCCCTGGCCAGCCTGGGGCGGAGGAGCCGTCCTTGACGGATCGTCAGTTCCGCTTCCTCGTCGAAGCGGAGGAGGTCCGACGTCACCCGCTCGCCCTCTCCGGCGTCCAACAGGACCACCCGGCCCGGGTGTTCGGCGGCCGCCGAGCGGAACAGGCCCCGCACGGAGGCGGCGGCGAGGTCGCGCACCGGGTCGTCCGCGCCGGTCGTGACGGCGCCCCGGGTGAGCAGGACCAGCCGGGAGCCGGCGGTGCGCGGCTCGGCCAGCCACTCCTGGAGCACCGGCAGCAGGAGCCGGACGGCGGCGTGGGCGGCCTCCGCCGGATCCCCGGCATCGGCCGGGGTGGCGTACGGGAGCAGGACGGTCGACGGCACCGGCTCCGGGAGCTCGGCGAGCGCGGCCACCGGGGTGGCGTACGGGAGCAGGTCGAGGTCCGGCTGCTGCCCGGCCGGGACGAGGACGGCGACCGCAGCGGCGGCCGGGTCCGTCGGCGGCGCGGGCGGTACGGACGGTGACGCGGGCACAGGCGGTACGGACGGTGAGGCGGGCACGGGCTCCCAGGAGAGCGCGTACAGCGAGCGGTCGGCGACGGTCCGCAGGCTGCGGGCCAGCACCTCCCGGGTGACCGGGCGCAGGTCGAGCCGGGCGACCTCGGCCAGCGGCCCGCCCTGGGCGTCGGCCAGGACCAGCCGGTAGCCGCCCTCGGTCGGCCGGAGCGCGACCCGGGCCGCCGTGGCGCCCGTGGCGTGCACGGAGACGCCGTGCCAGGCGAAGGGCAGCAGCAGTGCGGACTCCGCGTCCGCGGCGCGGCCGTACCGGGCGAGCAGGTGGAGGGCGGCGTCCAGCAGCGCCGGGTGCAGCCCGTACGCGCCGGCCTCGGCCGCCGGGCCCTCGGGCAGCTCGACCTCCGCGTAGAGCGTGCCGTCCGCGGCCCGCCAGGCGGAGCGCAGGCCCTGGAAGGCGGGGCCGTAGCGGTAGCCGTCGGCTGCGAGTTCCGGGTACAGCGCGTCGGTGTCCAGCGGCGCGGCGCCGGCCGGGGGCCAAACCTGCACTGCGGCGAAGTCGGCGGAGCCCGCAGCATCGACGGCTTCCGGGGCCGCCTGGGCTTCCGGGGCGAGGGTTCCGGTGGCGTGCCGGGTCCAGGGGGCGTCCCCGTCCCCGGCCGGCCGGGTGTGCACGGCGAGGGCGCGCAGGCCGTTCGGGTCGGAGGGGTCGGACGGGTCGGATAGACCGACCGCGAGCTGGAGTTGCAGGGCGCCCTCGGCGGGCAGCGGCAGCGGGGACTCCAGGGTCAGCTCGACCAGGTGCGGGGCGCCGACGCGCTGACCCGCCCGGAGTGCGAGCTCGACCAGGGCGGCTCCGGGCAGCAGCGGGGTGCCCAGGATCTCGTGGTCGGCGAGCCAGGGCAGCGCGGCCGGGGACAACCGGCCGGTGAGCACCAGGCCGCCGCTGTCGGGGAGTTGCAGTTCCGCGCCGAGCAGCGGGTGGTCGGCCTGGTCGAGGCCCACCTCACGCGGGTCCGCCGGGATGGCGTCGGCGTCGAGCCAGTAGCGCCGGTGCTCGAACGGATAGCCGGGCAGTTCCGGCGCGTCGGCGATGCGGCCGGTCACTCCGGTCAGGGCCGGCCAGTCGACGGCCGTCCCGGTGACGGCCAGCCGGGCCAGGGCGGTCGCCACGGCCTGCGCTTCGGGGCGGCCCCGGCGCAGGGTGGCCGCTGCGGCCACGGGCGCGTCCGCGCCGAGCGCCGCCTCGACCAGCGGGGTGAGGACGGCGTCGGGGCCGAGTTCCAGATAGCGGGTGACACCCTGCTCGTGCAGGGTGCGCACGACATCGTGGAAGCGCACCGCCGAACGGATGTGCCGCGCCCAGTACGCCGGTTCGGCGAGCTCCTCCGCCGTGGCGACGCGGCCGGTCAGGTCGGAGACCACCGGCAGCAACGGCTCGGCGAACTCCACCCCGCCCGCCACCCGCGTGAACTCCGTTAGCACACCATCCATGTGCGGCGAATGGAAGGCATGACTGACCGTCAACTGCTTCACTCTGCGCCCGCGTTCACGCCAATGACCGGCCAGCGCCAGCACCGCGTCCTCGTCCCCGGAGAGCACCACCGAACGCGGCCCGTTCACCGCCGCCAGCGACACCGACCCCTCCAGGCCCGCCAGTTCGGCCAGCACCTCCTCCTCGGCGGCCTCCACCGCCACCATCGCGCCACCCGAGGGCGCCGACCCCATCAACCGACCCCGGGCCGCCACCAGCACCGCCGCATCCCGCAGCGAGAACGCACCCGCCACGAACGCCGCCACCACCCCACCGATCGAATGCCCGGCCACCACATCCGCCGTCACACCCGCCGACACCACCAACCGGTACAGCGCCACCTCCACCGCGAACAGCGCCGGCTGGGTGAACTCCGTACGGTCCAGCAGCTCCCCGCCCTCGAACACCACCTCCCGCAACGACCGCCCCAACAACGGATCGAACGCCGCGCACACCTCGTCGAACGCCGCCGCGAACACCGGGAACGCCCCGTACAACCCACGCCCCATGCCCAACCACTGACTACCCTGCCCCGTAAACACGAACGCCGTACGACCACCGGGTACGACCCGGCCGTGCAGCACGGCCGCGCTCTCCTCGCCCGACGCGAACTGCCGTAGTGCATCGAGGAGTTCCGCACGGTCCGAGCCGAGCAGGACGGCCCGGCGCTCCAGCGCACCGCGCGTCCGGGCGAGCGCGAGGCCGAGGCGAGCCGGGTGCAGCTCCGGTCGATCCTGGGCGAAGGCCAGCAGGCGTACGGCCTGGGCGCGCAGCGCCGTGTCGGTGCGCGCGGACAGCGGCCAGGCCACCACCTCCGACGGCAGCGCGACCTCCTCCGACGGCAGAGCAACCTCCGGCGCCTGCTCCAGGATCACGTGCGCGTTCGTCCCACTGATCCCGAACGAGGACACCCCCGCCCGACGCGGACGACCCACCTCCGGCCACTCCCGAGCCTCAGCCAGCAACTCCACCCCACCCGAGGCCCAGTCCACCAACGGCGAAGGCTCCCCCGCGTACAACGACCCCGGCAACACCCCCTCCGCCAACGCACGCACCATCTTGATCACACCACCCACACCCGCAGCCGCCTGCGCATGCCCGATGTTCGACTTCAACGACCCCAACCACAAAGGCCGTTCAGCAGAACGGTCCTTCCCGTACGTGGCCAGCAGCGCCTGCGCCTCGATCGGATCCCCGAGCCGGGTCCCCGTCCCGTGCGCCTCCACCACATCAACGTCCGCCGTGCCCAACCCGGCCGCCGACAACGCCGCCCGGATCACCCGCTCCTGCGAAGGCCCGTTCGGCGCCGTCAAACCGTTCGACGCACCGTCCTGATTCACCGCCGAACCCCGCACCACCGCCAACACCCGATGCCCGCGACGGAGCGCGTCCGACAACCGCTCCACCACCAGCACCCCCACCCCCTCACTCCACCCCGTCCCATCCGCACCCGCCGCGAACGACCGGCACCGACCGTCCACCGACAACCCCCGCTGCCGACTGAACTCCACGAAGGTGTCCGGCCGGGCCATCACGGTGACGCCGCCGGCCAGCGCGAGGTCCGCCTCGCCGCTGCGCAGGGCCTGTGCGGCCAGGTGGAGCGCGACCAGGGAGGAGGAGCAGGCCGTGTCCACCGTCACCGCCGGGCCCTCCAGCCCGAAGGTGTAGGCGATCCGGCCCGAGATCACGCTGGAGGTGTTGCCGGTCAGCAGGTACCCCTCGTAGCCCTCGGGGGCGCGCTGGAGCCGGGAGCCGTAGTCGTTGTACATCACCCCGGCGAAGACTCCGGTCCGGCTGCCGCGCAGTTCGGCCGGGTCGATCCCGGCCGACTCCAGCGCCTCCCATGACGACTCCAGCAGCAGCCGCTGCTGCGGATCCATCGCCGCCGCCTCACGCGGCGAGATCCCGAAGAACTCCGCGTCGAAGTCGGCGGCGTGGTGCAGGAAGCCGCCCTCGCGGGCGTAGGAGGTGCCGTGGTGGTCGGGGTCGGGGTGGTAGAGCGCGTCGAGGTCCCAGCCCCGGTCCGAGGGGAACGGCGAGATCGCGTCCCGCCCCTCCACCACCAACCGCCACAACTCCTCCGGCGACCCCACCCCACCCGGATACCGGCACGCCATCCCCACGATCGCCACCGGCTCGTCCGCCGCCACCGCCCGCACCACCGACGCCTCCCGGCCCACCGCCCGGGTGCCGTCCAGCTCGGCGAGCAGGCGCCGGGCCAGCGCGGCCGGCGAGGGCTGGTCGAAGACGACGGTGGCGGGCAGTCGCAGGCCGGTCGCGGTGTTCAGGCGGTTGCGCAGTTCCACGGCGGTCAGCGAGTCCAGGCCGAGGTCCTTGAAGGCGCGGTCCGGGTCGACGGTGTCCGCGCCGTCGTGCCCGAGCACGGCGGCCACCGCACCGCGCACCAACTCCTCGGCCGCCCGGGCGCGTTCGGCCTCGGGCAGGGCAGCGGTGCGCTCGGCCCAGCCGGTGCCGCCCGCCGGTCCGCCGGCGCGCGCGGCGGCACTGCGGCGCAGCGGCGTGCGGACCAGGCCGCGCAGCGGGGCCGGCAGCGGCCCCTCGGCGGCGCGGGCCCGCAGGGCGGCCCGGTCGATCCTGGCCGGCACCAGCAGCGGGTCGGATCCGGCAAGCGGGTCGGATCCGGCGAGCGAAGTGGATCCGGCGAGCGGGACGGATCCGGCGAGCGCCGCGTCGAACAGCTCCAGTCCGGCCGTGGTCTCCAGCGGCGGCAGACCACTGCGACTCCAGCGGCGGAGGGCCTCGGCGTCCAGGGCGCCGGCCATGCCGTCCTGGTCGGCCCAGAGCGACCAGGCCAGCGAGAGGGCGGGCAGGCCAAGCGCCCGGCGGTGCTGGGCGAGCGCGTCCAGGAAGCTGTTGGCCGCCGCGTAACCGCCCTGGCCGGCGGTGCCGGTGATGCCGGAGACGGAGGAGAACAGGACGAAGGCGGCCAGGTCGAGATCGGCGGTGAGCTCGTGCAGGTGCCAGGCGGCGTCCGCCTTGGGCCGCAGCACCCGGGCGATCCGGTCGGCGTCGAGCCCGGTGAGGGTGGCGTCGTCCACGATTCCGGCGAGGTGGAGGACCGCGCACAGCGGACGGTCGGCCGGCAGCTCGGCGAGGAGGGCGGCCAGCGCGGCCCGGTCTCCGGTGTCGGCGGCGGCGAGGACCACCTCCGCGCCCCGGGCGGTCAGTTCGGCGGCGGCCTCGGCCGCTCCGGGGGCTGCCGGGCCACGGCGGCTGACCAGCAGCAGCCGTCGGACGCCGTGCCGCTCCACCAGGTGGCGGGCGAGCAGGACGCCCAGGCCGCCGGTGCCGCCGGTGATCAGGACGGTGCCACCGGTCAGGTCCGGCGCGGCGCCGTCGGCCGGTCGGGCCGGGACGGCTGGCGGCACGGGCTTGAGCACGGGCTGGAGCACCGGCTGGAGCACCGCGCCCGCGCGCAGGGCGAGTTGGGGCAGGCCGGTGGCCAGGGCCGCCGGTAGCGCGGCGGCCGAGGCCGGGTCGTCGTCCAGATCGACGAGCCGGAAACGGTCGGGCTGCTCGCTCTGGGCGCTGCGCAGCAGCCCCCAGACGGCGGCCGCGGCCGGGTCGGGCGCGGGGCCGTCGGCCGTGGCGGCGACCGCGTGCCGGGTGAGAACGGCGAGGACGGTGTCCGCCAGCCGTTCGTCGGCCAGCCAGTCCTGGGCGAGCCGCAGCGCCTCGCGGGTGAGCTCGCGCGCCGCGGCGGGCCGGTCGGCGCCGGTGTCCGGCAGGACGGCGAGGACGGTCCCGGGCGCGGGCTGCCCCGCGTCGAGCGCGGCGCGCAGCGCGGCCGGGTCCGGGAGGGCGGGCAGCGCGGACAGGCCCTGCGGTGCGGGCCCGAGCAGCAGGGTCCGCCCGGGGGCGGGCCGGGCGTCGACCGGCACCGGGCGCCAGTCGAGGCGGTGCAGGGCCCCGCGCTCGGCGGCCCGGTCGGCGGCGTCGGCGGGTGTCGCGGTACGCAGGGCGAGCGAGCCGACGGACAGTACGGGCCGGCCCTCGACGTCGTAGGCCTCGAGGGCGGCTCCTGCGGCGCCCGGTGTCCAGCGGACCCGCAGCAGGGCCGCTCCCTGGGCGTGCAGCCGGACGGCGCCGAAGGAGAACGGCAGCGGCAGGCCGCCCCCGGCCTCCCGGTCGGCGGTCTCGGCGTCCCGATCGGCGGTCTCCGCGTCCACCAGCGGGTGCAGCGCGGCGTCCAGCAGAGCCGGATGGACGCCGAACGCCTCGGCGGAGAGCGCCTGTTCGTCGCCCAGCGCGAGTTCGGCGAACAGCTCAGGGCCGAGCCGCCAGGCCGCGCGCACGCCCTGGAAGGCGGGGCCGTACGCGTAGCCCCGGGCGAGCAGCCGGGCGTACAGGGCGTCCGGGTCCAGCGGTTCGGCGCCAGCCGGGGGCCAGGCGGCGAGCTGCGGCGCGGGCGCCGGAACCGCCCCCGACAGGCCCTCGATGAGCAGGCCCTCGGCGTGCCTGGTCCAGTCCTCGGTGTCCTCCTGGCCGGGGCGCTGGGGGCGGGCGTGGACGGCCAGGGTCCGGCGCCCGCTCCCGTCCGACGGGCCGACCGCGAGCTGGAGTTGGACGGCACCGCCGACGGGCAGCGGCAGCGGTGCGTGCAGGGTCAGTTCCTCGACGCCGTCGGCACCGATGCGGGCGGCGGCGGTCAGCGCCAGTTCCAGGAAGGCGGTGCCGGGCAGCAGCGGGGTGCCGAGGATCTCGTGGTCGGCGAGCCAGGCCTGCCCGGCCGACGAGATCCGGCCGGTGAGCAGCAGTCCGCCGTCCTCGGCGGTTCCGACGGCGGCGGCCAGCAGGGGGTGGCCGGCCTCGGCCAGCCCGAGGGCGGCGGCATCGGTGACCGGGCGGGGCGCCGACCAGTAGTGGGTGTGCTGGAAGGGGTAGGTGGGCAGGTCCAGTCGGACCGCCGAGCCGGGCAGCAGCGGCCGCAGCACCTCGGCCGGAGCCCCGGCGGCGTGCAGCCGGGCGAGCGCGTCCGCCAGGGCGCGGACCTCCGGGCGGCCGCGACGGGCGAGCGGGAGGACGACGGGGTCGGCGTCGGCGCCGAGCGCTGCCTCGACCAGCGGGGTGAGGACGGCGTCGGGGCCGAGTTCCAGGTAGCGGGTGACGCCCTGCTCGTGCAGGGTGCGCACGACATCGTGGAAGCGCACCGCCGAACGGATGTGCCGCGCCCAGTACGCCGGTTCGGCGAGCTCCTCCGCCGTGGCGACGCGGCCGGTCAGGTCGGAGACCACCGGCAGCAACGGCTCGGCGAACTCCACCCCGCCCGCCACCCGCGTGAACTCCTCCAGCACACCGTCCATGTGCGGCGAATGGAAGGCATGACTGACCGTCAACTGCCTTACTCTGCGCCCACGCTCGCGCCAACGCCCGGCCAACTCCAGCACCACGTCCTCGTCCCCGGAGAGCACCACCGAGCGCGGCCCGTTCACCGCCGCCAGCGACACCGAGCCCTCCAGGACCGCCAGTTCGGCCAGCACCTCCTCCTCGGCGGCCTCCACCGCCACCATCGCCCCACCCGAACGCGCCGACCCCATCAACCGACCCCGGGCCGCCACCAACACCGCCGCATCCCGCAGCGAGAACGCACCCGCCACGAACGCCGCCACCACCCCACCGATCGAATGCCCGGCCACCACATCCGCCGTCACACCCGCCGACACCACCAACCGGTACAGCGCCACCTCCACCGCGAACAACGCCGGCTGGGTGAACTCCGTACGGTCCAACAGCTCCCCGCCCTCGAAAACCACCTCCCGCAACGACCGCTCCAACAACGGATCGAACGCCGCGCACACCTCGTCGAACGCCGCCGCGAACACCGGGAACGCCCCGTACAACCCACGCCCCATGCCCAACCACTGACTGCCCTGCCCCGTGAACACGAACGCCGTACGACCACCGTCACGGGCGGAGCCGGTGACCGGGCCCGTGGAACCGGAGGCAGCCGTGCCAGACGCCAACGCCCGCAGGCCGTCCAGCAGTTCGGCACGCTCCGAGCCCAGCACCACCGCCCGCCGCTCGAAGGCGGACCGGGTGGAGACCAGGGCCCGGCCCAACGTGCCCGGGTCCACCTCAGGGTGCTGCTCGGTGTAGGCCAGCAGGCGTACGGCCTGGGCGCGCAGCGCCGTCTCGGTACGCGCGGACAGCGGCCAGGCCACCAGCTCCGACGGCAGCGCGACCTCCTCCAACGGCTGCGCGGCCTCGGGCGCCTGCTCCAGGATCACGTGCGCGTTCGTCCCGCTGATCCCGAACGAGGACACCCCCGCCCGACGCGGACGACCCACCTCCGGCCACTCCCGCGCCTCGGCCAGCAACTCCACCCCACCCGAGGCCCAGTCCACCAACGGCGACGGCTCCCCCGCGTACAACGACCCCGGCAACACCCCCTCCGCCAAAGCACGCACCATCTTGATCACACCACCCACACCCGCAGCCGCCTGCGCATGCCCGATGTTCGACTTCAACGACCCCAACCACAACGGCCGTTCAGCCGAACGCCCCCGACCGTACGTGGCGAGCAGCGCCTGCGCCTCGATCGGGTCCCCCAGCCTGGTCCCCGTCCCGTGCGCCTCCACCACATCAACGTCACCCGCACCCAACCCGGCCGCCGACAACGCCGCCCGGATCACCCGCTCCTGCGAAGGCCCGTTAGGCGCCGTCAAACCGTTCGACGCACCATCCTGATTCACCGCCGAACCCCGCACCACCGCCAACACCCGATGCCCACGGCGAAGCGCGTCCGACAGACGCTCCACCACCAGCACCCCCACCCCCTCACTCCACCCCGTCCCATCCGCACCCGCCGCGAACGACCGGCACCGACCGTCCACCGACAACCCCCGCTGCCGACTGAACTCCACGAACATGCCGGGGCTCGACATCACCGTCACCCCACCGGCCAGGGCCAGGTCGCAGTCCCCGGTGCGCAGCGCGGCGGCGGCCTGGTGCAGCGCGACCAGGGAGGAGGAGCAGGCGGTGTCCACCGTCACCGCCGGGCCCTCCAGCCCGAAGGTGTACGCGACCCGGCCGGAGATCACGCTGGTCGTGCTGCCGGTGAGCACGAAGCCGTCCGCGCCGTCGGAGCCCTCGGAGAGCCGCGGCCCGTACTCCATCGCGGTCGCGCCGACGTAAACGCCGGTCCGGCTGCCGCGCAGTCCGGCCGGGTCGATCCCGGCCGACTCCAGCGCCTCCCAGGACGACTCCAGGACCAGCCGCTGCTGCGGATCCATCGCCGCCGCCTCACGCGGCGAGATCCCGAAGAACTCCGCGTCGAACCCGCCCGCGCCGGTGAGGAATCCGCCGTGCCGGGCGTAGCTGGTGCCCGGGCGGTCGGGGTCCGGGTCGTACAGTGCGTCGAGGTCCCAGCCCCGGTCCGAGGGGAACGGCGAGATCGCGTCCCGACCCTCCACCACCAACCGCCACAACTCCTCCGGCGACCCCACCCCACCCGGATACCGGCACGCCATCCCCACGATCGCCACCGGCTCGTCCACCACCACCGCCCGCACCACCGCCGCCTCCCGCTCGTCACCGCGCAGGTGCCGGGCCAGGGCCTCCGGGGTCGGGTGGTCGTAGACGGCGGACGCGGACAGGCCGAGCCCGGTGGCGGCGGCCAGGCGGTCGGCCAGTTCGGCGGCGCCCAGCGAGTCCAGGCCGAGGTCCTTGAAGGTCCGTCGGCCGTCCAGGGTGTGCGGGGTCGGGTGTCCCAGCACCACGGCGGCCTGGGCCCGGACGAGGTCCAGCAGCTCGCCGTCCGGCCGCCGCACCGGCGCCGCCGGAACGGGCTCGGGCTCGGCTGCACCAACGGGCCCGGCGGCACCAACCGGCCCGGCCGCGCCAACGCGCTCGGCGCCGCCAACGGGCTCGGCAGCCGGGGCCGGTCCGCCCGGGAGGGCGTCCGCGCCCGCCAGCCAGTACCGCTCCCGCTGGAACGCGTACGTCGGCAGCCCAACCGCCCGGGCCGCCGCCGGAGCACCCGCGCCCGCGCCCGGCCCGAAGTACCGGGCCCAGTCGACCTCGCCGCCCCGGGCGTGCAGCAGCCCGACCGCGCCGAGCAGGCTCGCTGGCTCCGGCCGCCCCCGCCGCAGCAGCGCGGCCCCCGCGACCTCGGCGCCCAGCCCGTCGGCCGCCGCCGTGTCCCGGGCGAGCGCGGTGAGCACCGCGTCCGGACCGAGTTCGAGGTGGGTGCGCACGCCGAGGCCGTGCAGGGCGCGCACCCCGTCGGCGAAGCGGACGGCCTCGCGGGCGTGCCGCACCCAGTGCTCGGGGTCGGCCAGGGTGTCCGCCGCGACCGGCCGCCCGGTGAGGGTGGAGACCAGGGGCAGCCGGGGCGGCGCGTACGTCAGCCGGGCGGCGACCGCGCGGAAGCGCTCCAGCGCCGGGTCCATCAGCGGGGAGTGGAAGGCGTGGCTGACCCGCAGCCGGCGGGTGCGCCGCCCGAGCGCGGCGAGTTCGGCGGCCACCGCCAGGACGGCCGGTTCGGCTCCGGACAGCACGACGGCGCGCGGGCCGTTGACGGCGGCGATGCCCACCTCGCCCTCCCGGCCGGCCAGTCGGCCCAGCACCTCCTCCTCGGCGGCCTCCACCGCCACCATCGCCCCACCCGAGGGCAGTTCGGCCATCAGCCGGCCCCGGGCGGTGATCAGGACGGCGGCGTCGGCCAGGGTGAGCACCCCGGCGGCGTGGGCGGCGGCGATCTCGCCGATGGAGTGCCCGGCCACGGCGTCCGGGGTCACGCCCCAGGAGCGCAGCAGGGCGTGCAGGGCGCTGCCGAGGGCGAACAGGGCCGGCTGGGTGTACTCGGTGCGGTCCAGCAACTCGCCCTCGGGGCTTCCCGGTTCGGCGAACAGCAGGCTGCCGAGCGGCCGGTCGAGGTGCGGGTCGAGGGCGGCCAGGGCCTCGTCCAGGGCGGCCGCGAACGCCGGGAAGCGCTCGTACAGTCCGCGTCCGGCGCCGGGGCGCTGGCTGCCCTGGCCGGGGAACAGGAAGGCGGTGCCGCCGACGGTGCCGGCCGTGCCGGTGACCGCCCCGGGCGCCTCCTGGCCGGCGGCCAGCGCGTCCAGTGCGGCGAGCAGCCCGGCCCGGTCCTCGGCCACCAGGACGGCGCGGTCCTCGAAGGTGGTCCGGGCGACGGCGAGCGGGCCCGCGAGTTCGGCCGGCCCGAGGTCGGGGTGCGCGGCCAGGTGCGCGCGCAGGGCGGCGGCCTGTCCGCGCAGCGCCGGGCGGCCGCGGCCGGAGAGCAGCACCGGCGCGGGGAGGTCGGCCGGGACGGGGGCGGGCGCGGGCGCCGGCGGGGCGCCGGTCAGCACGACGTGGACGTCCGTACCGCCCATGCCGAAGGAGCTGACCCCGGCCAGCCGGGCCGCCGTCCCGCCGCCGGGCCAGGGGGTGCGCTCGGTGGCGACCCGCAGCCGCAGCTCCGTCAGGTCGACGGCCGGGTTGGGGGTGCGGTGGTGCAGGGTCGGCGGCAGCTCGCCGTGGTGCAGCGCGAGCACCGTCTTCACCAGGCCGACCAGGCCGGCCGCCCCTTCCAGGTGGCCGACGTTGCTCTTGGCCGAACCGACCAGCAGCGGGGCGTCCGCGGCCCGGCCGGCCCCCAGCACCCGGCCGAGGGCGGTGGCCTCCACCGGGTCGCCGACGGCCGTACCGGTGCCGTGCAGCTCGACGTACTGGACGGCCGCCGGGTCCACCCCGGCCCGGCGGTAGGCGGCCGCCAGGACAGCGGCTTGGCCGTCGGCGCCGGGCACGGTCAGGCCGTCGGTGGCCCCGTCGTTGCCGATGGCGCTGCCCAGCAGCACGCCGTACACCGGGTCGCCGTCCGCCAGTGCCGCGGCCAGCGGCCTGAGCAGCACCGCGACGCCGCCCTCGCCGCGCGCGTAGCCGTCGGCGGCCGCGTCGAGCGGACGGCTGCGCCCGTGCGGGGAGAGGCCGCCGAAGCGGGCCGCGCCGAGTGTGCTGTCCGGCGCGGCGATCAGGTTCACCCCGAGGGCCAGGGCGAGGTCGGACTCGCCGCGGCGCAGGCTCTCGACGGCCAGGTGGACGGCGGCCAGGGAGGAGGACTGCGCGGTGTCCACGGTCAGGCTCGGACCGCGCAGGCCCAGCTGGTAGGAGAGCCGGTTGGCGATCATGCCCCGGTTGAGGCCGGTCAGCACGTGCCGGTCCACCGCGTCCGGGCCCTGCCGATGCACCAGTGCCGCGTAGTCGTCCAGGAAGGCGCCGACGAACACCCCGGTACGGCTGTCGCGCAGTTGGGCGGGCAGCCGGCCGGCGTCCTCCAGCACCTCCCAGCCGAGTTCCAGCACCAGCCGCTGCTGCGGGTCCATCGTGGTGGCCTCGCGCGGCGAGATCCCGAAGAAGGCGGCGTCGAAGGTGTCGATCCGCTCCAGGAAGGCACCCGCGCGCGGCACACCGGGGGTGTCCGCCGGCCAGCGGTCGACGGGGGGCTCGCCGACGGCGTCCCGGCCCTCGCGCAGCAGCTCCCAGAACGCCGCCGGGTCGGGCGCACCGGGGAGCCGGCAGGCCAGGCCGACCACGGCGACGGCGCCGGGCGGCACCTCGACGGCGGGGGCGGCGGTGCGGGCGGCAACGGCGGCAGGGGTCTCGGGCTTGGCGGTCATCGCGGGGTGTGTGCTCCTCGTCGAGGCGGTGCGGGGCATCAGGTGTCAGGGCGTAAGGGCGTCAGGGGCGGTGGACGTCAGGGCGTCGGGCCAGGCGCCGGGCCGGGGCAGCGGGGAGACGGGGGCGCCGGCCGGATGTCGCGGCGGCAGCGCCGTGGCTGCCGGGGTGCGCCGGCACCGGCCGGCCCCGGCGGTCATGCTCGGCCGGGCGGCTAAACCACCCCTGAACGTCGGCACGCCGCCCGCTCAGCCCGGCCGGGTCAGGCCCGCCCACAGCTCCCGCTCGACTGGCGTGGGCGGCACCCCGACCAGCAGCCGCTCGGGGTGCCCGGCCGGCGGGCCGACCGGCGACGACGGAAACAACGGCGACGGCGACGACGACCACCGCGACGACGGTGAACCGGGCTGCGGCGGCAGGCCGGCCCACGCCGAGCCGTCGCAGCCCGGCAGCGGCGCCCAGCCGACGGCGAACCACCTCATCGGCAGCAGGATCCGGCGCAGGGCCCAGTCGGCGGCCCTGTACCGGCGCGCCGACCGGGGATGCAGTACGTCCAACCCGGTACCTCCCGGGGTCTCGGGGTCGAGGGAGCCACCCACTCTCCGGGTGCCGCGAAAACGGGCCCTGAACCGGCCCTGAACCGGCCCGCGCCCGGCCGGGATTCAGGCCCGGTTCAGTCCGCCCGGCCACGATGGCCCGGCACCGCTCCACGGCCCCACGCCCCGGAGCAGACCGATCGGAGAGCCCCCGATGGAAACGACCGCCGACCCGGCCCACGCCCTGCTCGACCTCCGCCGTCAGGGCCGCCTCGCCGCCGAGTACCCCGGCGTCCGGGCCCTGCTCGCGGAGGCCGACCCGGCCCGGACGGCGCACGCGGGCCGGATCCTGGCCGGGCTGGACCCGACGGAGGTGCTGGCCGCCCACCCGGGCACCCCCGTGCTCACCGTCGCCGTCCTCGGGCACGGCACCGTGGCCCCGCTGATCGCCCCGCTGACCGGTGAACTCGCCCGGCACGGACTGCTGTTGCGCCCGTACCGGGGCGACTTCGACAGCTGGGTGTTCGAGCTGTCCGACCCCGGCAGCGCGCTCTACGCCGCCGATCCGGACCTGACGCTCTGCCTGCTCGACCCGGCCGTGGTCTTCGACGAGGTCCCGCTGCCCTGGCGGCCGGAGGACGCGGCCCGGGTGCTGGACGGCAAGGTCGAGCTGATCACCGCGCTGGCGGCCCGCTTCGCGGCCTCGGCACGCGGCGTCCTGGTCCTCAACACCGTTCCGCTCCCGAGGCGTTGGACCCACCAGCTGGTCGACCACCAGTCCCGGGCCCGACTCGGCGCACTCTGGCGGGAGGCCAACGCCCGGCTGCTGCGGCTGGGCGAGGAGAACCCCTCGGTGGTGGTCCTCGACCTCGACCCGCTGCTCGCCGAGGGCGTCCCGGTCACCGACGCCCGACTCGACGTCTACGCGAAGGCCCACCTCTCCGAGCCGCTGCTCGCCGCCTACGCCCGTGAGGCCGGGCACCTGGCCCGCCACCTGGCCGGGCTGACCCGCAAGGTGCTCGTCCTGGACCTGGACCAGACGGTGTGGGGCGGCATCCTCGGGGACGACGGCCCGGAGGGCGTCGAGGCGGGCGGGACGCCGCGCGGCGAGGCGTTCCGCGGGTTCCAGCGGGTGGTCAAACAGCTCGGCTCCCAGGGCGTGCTGCTCGCCGCCGTCAGCAAGAACGACCGCGAGCCGGTCCTGACGGTCCTGCGGGAGCACCCCGAGATGACGCTGCGCGAGGCGGACTTCGTCCGGGTGACGGCCGACTGGCGCCCCAAGCCGGCCGGGATCACGGACCTCGCCGAGGCGCTCAACCTGGGCACCTCCGGCTTCGTCTTCGTCGACGACTCGCCCTACGAACGCGGCCTGGTCAGACGGGAGTTGCCCGAGGTCGCGGTGGTGGCGCTGGACGAGGAACCGGCGCTGCACGTCGAACGGCTGCTGTCCGACGGCTGGTTCGACGTCCGCCGGCTGACCGGCGAGGACCGCAAGCGCGCCGAGCTCTACCGGGGCGAGGTCGCCCGCAGCGACTTCCTCCAGGGCTTCGACTCGCTCACCGACTACCTCAACGAGCTGGGCGTCGAGGTCAGACTGCGCCCGCTGGCCGCCGAGGAACTCCCCCGGGTCTCCCAACTCACCCTGCGGACCAACCAGTTCAACCTGACCACCCGCCGCCTCCAGCCCGCCGAGGTGGCCGCCTTCGCGGCCGCCGAGGGCTCCGGGGTGCTCACCGTGCGCTCCGCCGACCGCTTCGGCGACAACGGCCTGGTCGGCGCGGTCTTCCTGGCCCGCGAGGGCGAGGAGCTGCGGATCGACAACTTCCTGCTGAGCTGCCGGGTGTTCTCCCGCGGCATCGAGCAGGCGGTGCTCTCCGCTGTCCTCGGCCTGGCCGCCGACACCGGCCTGCGCGCGGTCACCGGCCGCTACCGGCCCGGCCCGCGCAACGGCACGGTCAAGGACCTGCTGCCCCGGTACGGCTTCGTCCCCGCCGAGGGCTCGGCCGGGCCGGACGGCGGCCTCGCCTTCCGCCACGACCTCGACACCGAACTGCCCCCGCCCGGCCACCTGCGGCTCGACGCCGAGCTGACCGGCCTCCTGGAAGGACACCCCGTATGACCGCCCCCGACGGCCTCGCCGAACTGATCACCGTGGCCGCCACCGAACTGGGCCTGCCGCTCGGGCCAGAGGACGCCGAGGTCGACTTCGACGACCTCCCCGGCTGGGACTCGCTCCACCTGCTGAGCCTGCTCACCGCCCTGGAACGCCTCAGCGGCCGCCGGCTGTCGCTGCCCGACCTGCTGGACGCCCGCACCCTCGCCGAGATCCACCGGATCGCCACCGTCTGACACTGGCCCGCAGGCCGTACGACGACCGACCCGCGCACCGTACGACGACCCACCCGCACGCCGCCTCACGACCCACCCGCCCACCGCACCACCCGATCGAGGTTCCCATGGCCCGCATCCTCACCCTCTCCGGCAGCCCGTCCCCCGTCTCCCGCACCACCCGCCTGCTCGGGGCGGCCGCCCAGCGCCTCGAAGCCCGCGGCCACCACGTCACCCCGCTGGAGGTGCGCCGACTGCCCGCGGAGGTGCTCACCGGCGCGGACGTCTCCCACCCCGCCGTCGTCGAGGTCGCCGAGCTGCTGCGGCAGTCCGACGGCGTCGTGGTGGGCACGCCCGTCTACAAGGCCGCCTACTCGGGCCTGCTCAAGTGCCTGCTGGACCTGCTGCCGCAGTACGCCCTCGCGGGCCGGACGGTGCTGCCGCTGGCCACCGGCGGCTCCCCGGCCCACGTCCTGGCGGTGGACTACGCCCTACGGCCGGTGCTCACCAGCATGGGCGCCGCGCACGTCACCCAGGGCTGGTTCGTCCTCGACCGCGACATCCTGACCGCGCCGGACGGCAGCACCGAGCTCTCCCCCGCCGCCGCCACCGCCCTGGACGAGGTGGTCGGCCGGTTCGCCGACGCCCTGCCGACCCCCGTGGGCTGACCCGCCACCGCCTGCTCACCGCCTCCCCCGTCGGCGTGTTCCGGTGAGCGGCACCGGTCAGCAGGCCGCCTCCTGGGGCGCCCCCTCGCCCGGGGCCGTCGAGCGGCGGATCAGTCCCGCTTCGATCGCCTTGACCCCGGCCTGGAAGCGGCTGGAGACCTCCAGTTCGTCCATCATCTCGGCGATGTGGCGGCGGCAGGTCCGGACCGAGATGCTCAGCCGGCGGGAGATCAGGTCGTCCTTGGCGCCCGCGGCGAGCATCCGCAGGATCGCGCGCTTGATCTCCTCGCCCGCGATGCCGCAGCGGGGCGCGCCGGGGCCGTCGGGGCTGCCTGGGCCGTCGGGCTCGAAGGGCAGGGCGGCGGACCAGGCCTGTTCGAGGGAGCGGTAGAGGAAGTCGACGGTGGAGGGCTCGCGCAGGACGACCGCGCCGTCGGGCCCGGAGCAGCTGGGGATGAACGCCGTCTCGCGGTCGAGGACGAGGATGCGGTCGGCGATCTCCTCGCAGGTGCGGATCCGGCCGCCGGCCCGGGTGAGCCGTTCGAGCAGCTCGCGCCGGCGGGCGCTGGTCCTGACCGGATGCTGGAAGAGCAGGCGCAGGCGGACGCCGCGGGCCAGCAGCGCGAGTTGCTCGGGCAGCGCACCCTCGAGGTCCTGCTCGGAGATGACGCCGGGGTGGGCGCCGAAGACCTCGACCGAGCAGCGGCGGAAGGCCTCGCCCAGCAGCGAGCGGACCCGGCCCGCGCCGTCGATGACGTCGACCGCCTCCCGGCGGTTGCGCCGCTGACGGCTCTCGAAGTAGAGCGACTTGAGCGACAGCACCTGGGAT
This sequence comes from Kitasatospora sp. NPDC029367, assembly GCF_055569135.1. Classification (NCBI taxonomy): domain Bacteria; kingdom Bacillati; phylum Actinomycetota; class Actinomycetes; order Kitasatosporales; family Streptomycetaceae; genus Kitasatospora; species Kitasatospora sp. NPDC029367. Next base: position 57,117 of record NZ_JBVHYH010000013.1, on the reverse strand, counting down.
TCGAGGTCCGACGCCAACTGCTCCAGGCCGGCGATCTCCTGCTTGATGGGGGTAACCAGCTGGGCGGCCGCCGAGTCGGGACTGGCCGGGGTCAGTGCGCCGGGGTCGTCGGGGGCCGGGGTGAGCAGCCTCAACTCCCTGAGGACGGCCAGCCCGAGCTCGACCTCGGCGGGGGTGGCGCGCAACTCCTCGAGCAGCTCGGGCTGGTCCGCCTCGGAGATCCGGCCGCGCTCCAGGGCCGAGCCGTAGATCGATACGGCGATCGGGCTCAGCTGCACGGAACTGGTCTTCGCGGAGCTGGTGTCGTCCAGGTACGTCATATCCTTTTGGGAGATTTCCACCACAATCCACACGCCTCACCGTCGATCAACAGCGACGCTCCACCGGACACCCTAGCCCGCCCTGTCGTCATGAGCATGGAAAATCGGCCGGCCGTTTCCGGACCGGCCCGGACGGAAACGGAATGCCGGCACCGGAATTGATGATTCTGTGGTCCCGCGAGCGGCAATTCCACACAGGCCGTACCGGAATTCGCCCCACCCGCGGACACCCCGTACGGACCCCCGCCGACACCCGCGGTCCGCGCGGTCCGTGCGGGCAAGCCTGCCGTGCAGGTTCCTGCCGCACCCCCTCGATGGACGCGGCGGCGCGGCGGGGCCGAAGCTTGACCGGAGCCGTACCCGTGGCGCCCCGTCCGGTGCCGCGGGGCGCAGGAGCGTCGGAGGCGGGGGCCGATCGCACGCCGCCCCCTCATGAAGGACGCCCCGCACCGCATGCCCGACAAGCAGCAGCCGATGCCCGTCACCGTGCTGCCCGGCCTCGCCGTCCTCGGCCCCGGCGGCGCCCGGCCGGGCGAGCGGCACGAGGAGCTGGTCAGACGGGTCGCGCTGTGGCACCGCGCCGACGGAGCGCCGGGCCCGGCGGCCCGGCCCGGCAGCGGCCCGGGCACCACCGGGGCCGCTGCCGGGGCCGCGCTGCGCGAGACCCTCAGGGAGCTGCTCGCCCGCTCCCCGCAGGACGGCGCCGCTGTCGTGCACCGGGCGAGCGGCTCGGTCAGCCGGGTCACCCTGGCGGGCCCGGGCCGCCCGCGGTGGAGCGGGATCCGCGCGCTCGGCGACCGGCTGACGGACGCCCGGGCCGACCCCGAGGAGCTGCTGCGCAGCACGGCCCCGCTGCTCGAACCGTGGAGCGGCCTGCTCGTCACGACCCGCCGGCTGCTGGACCGCCGGGGCCCGCTCGACCGGCGCCCGCACCTCCACCACGTCCTGGACGGCCTGCGGTCGCTGGCCCCCGCGCCCTACCCCGGCCGCGGGCCCGCCCCGCCCGGCCCCAGCGTGGGCGCGGCGGGGCCGAGCGAGCGCCACTGGCTGCTCGACGGCGCCCTCGCCCTGCTCTCCCGACGGGCGGCCGTCCGGCGGGTGGTCGAGGCGGGGGTACCGGGGAGCGGACGGGGCGTGGTGGTCCACCGGATCCCCGGCCTGCCCGGGGGATGGCGGATCGTCCGCCTCCTCGACCGGGCGTCCGGGGCGCCGCCGACGGCGGCCTGGGGCGCCGACGCCTGCGGGGCGCTGCGCCATGCGAGGGCCGCGGCGGCGACCCGGGCGGGCCGGTCTGGCTCGCTTAGCGGCCCGTCCTCGAACTCCCGCCCGCGGCGCGGCGGAATCGACGGAAGTAGCTGCCATGCAGTTTGCTGCCGCATTCGCGGCGTTGTCGGACGGTTCGGCGCGATGGATAGTTTCTGCGTCGTCAGCGGAAAGGGGGCTCGACATGAGCTACGACCACTGAAACCCGGAAACCCGTTGAATGCACGACCACAGGAAAAGCGCGGGTGTTGGCCGACGGCTGATGAGCCGACGGCCAACACCTTTTTCCGGCCTGCGCACCGCCCCGATTCCAGAAGGAACTGATCCAGAGTGGAAGAGCCCACCGGCGGCGACGCGCTCGCCGCGCCGGATCCGTACGACGTCATGGCCTACTACTACGACCTCTTCGCCCGGGCCGACGCCGCCGGCCACCAGACCTCGCCGAACGCTGACGCGTTCGCCGGGCCGGCCCGCGCCGGTGACGTGGTGCTCGACTTCGGCTCCGGCACCGGCACCCTGGCCCTGCGGCTGGCCGAACTCGGCTGCACCGTGCACTGCTTCGAGCCCTCGCGCGGGATGCGCGCGGTCCACCTCGCCAAGCTGTCCGCCCGGCCCGAGCTCGCCGCGCGGACGGTGCTGCTCCCGGCCGGGGCGACCGGCCTGCCCACCGGTGTGGACTACGCGCTGTGCGCCGGGGTGCTGCAGTGCCTCGACGGCCCGGACCGGCGCAAGCTGTTCGCGGACCTGGCGGGCGCCGTCCGGCCGGGCGGGCTGCTCGCCCTCGACATGCTCACCGACGGCCGGCCGAGCACCTGGGAGCTGCGGACGGCAGCGGAGGCCACGGTGGCCGGGGTGGAGTACCGGCTGCGCACCTCCTCGGAGGCCCTCAGCGACTCCACCATGCGGCGCCGGGCCGAGTACACGGCGAGCCTGGACGGCCGGATCGTCCACCAGGAGACCGTCTCCCGGGTGCTGTTCACGGTGCCGCGGCCCGCCGTCCACCGGGAGCTCGCCGAGGCGGGCTTCGCGCTCCTCGACCCGCCGCCCGGCGTGCCGGAGGACTTCGCGCTGGCCCGGCGCTCGGGCGGCCCGGGCGCCGTCGACCGTCCGCCGACGGGGGCGGCCCGGTGACCGGGGAGCCCGACGGGGAACTCTTCGCCCCGCTCAGCCCCGCCATGCTGGCCGACCCGCGCCCGGTCTACGCCCGGCTGCGCGCCGAGGACCCGGTCCACTGGCACGAGCAGCTCGGCGTGTGGGTGCTCACCCGGCACGAGGACTGCCTCCGGGTGGTCAAGGACACCGGGACCTTCGGCTCCGACCTGCGCAAGTCCGGCCGGGACGTCCCCTGGCAGCGGCTCAGCATGCAGACCCTCGACCCGCCCGAGCACACCGAGCTGCGCAAGCCGGTGCTGGCCGCCCTGCGCACGGTCGACCTGGAGCGCTGGACCGAGCAGGTCCGGCGCACGGCCGAGGAGTTGGTCGCCGGGCTCGGCAACCGACCGACGGACGTGATCACCGAACTCGCCGAGCCGCTGTCGCTGTCCGCCACCTGCCTGCTGTTCGGCGCCCCGCCGCCGGTCCAGGACGCCGAGTTCCGCGCGGCCTCCCGCGCGCTGGTCCTCAGCATGGACGGGGGTCTCGCACCGGAGCGGATCGAACCGGGCCTGGCCGCCCGCGTGCTGCTCAACGACCTCGTCGACGGCTGGTTCCGGGCCGAGTACACCGACGGCATGATGGCCGGGCTCACCGCCGCCCGGCGCGAGGTGCCCGCCCAACACCTGGTCAACACGGCGCGGGCGCTGTTCCACGCGGGCTACACCTCCACCACCAGCCTGATCGGGAACGCCCTGCTCGGGCTGGACCGGCACGGCGCGCTCAGCGGAGCGAACCTGCGCAGTACCGACTCCGCCACCGTCAACGAGCTGCTCCGGCTGGACGGTCCGGTGCAGGCGAGCGGCCGGGCCGTCAACACCGACGTGGACCTGGGCGGCCGACGGCTGCGCCGCGGCGAGGTGGTGCTGGCGGTGTTCGGCGCGGCCGACCACGACCCGGCCGTCTTTCCCGAGCCCGGCCGGGCCGACTTCGGGCGCGACCCCAATCCGCACCTGGGGTTCGGCCGGGGCGTGCACGCCTGCCTGGGCAACCACCTGGCCGTCCGGATCGTGCAGGCGCTGTTCCACGCGCTCGGCGACCGGTACGAGGAGCTGCGGATCGTCGGGGAGCCGGTGCGGCGGCCCAGCGCGACCCTGCGCGGCCTCCAGCAGCTGCTGGTAACGGGCGCCGACCGGGCTCCGGCGGGCGAACGGGAGCCTGCGGGCGAGCGGGAGCCTGCGGGCGGTCGGAGGCCGGGGGCGCGGCCGTGACCCGTGCCGTAGGCGCGCCCCCGCCGGCACCGGCCGCCGAGCGGGTCGGCTACCGGCAGCTGCTCGCGGTGGCCCCGTACCGGGTGCTGCTGTGCGGCTACGGGCTGGGCACGGTGGCCGAGAGCCTGCGCGCGGTCGCCCTCTCCGTGCTGGTGCTGACGGCCACCGGCTCCACCGTCCTCGGTGCGCTCGCCTACGGGATCTCCTTCATCCCCCAGGTGATCGGGTCCGGACTGTTCGGCAACGTCGCGGACCGGGTGCAGCCGGCCCGGCTGATCGGCCTCGGCTACCTGCTGGAGGGCGCCACCGCCGTCGTCCTGGTGCTGGTCGCGCTGCCCTACTGGGCCGTGCTCGCCCTGGTCGCGGCGGTGGCCGCCACCACGCCGGTGAGCCAGGGCGCCACCGGCCGGGCGGTGGCCGAGGTGCTGCCGGGCGCCGCGTACGTCCCCGGCCGCTCGCTGCTCAACGTGGTGTCCTCCGGCGCCCAGTTGCTGGGGCTGGGCTGCGGCGGCCTGGCGGTCGCGGCCCTGGGCGCGCGCCGCGCGCTGCTGGTCACCGCGCTCGCACACCTGGCGGCCGGGCTGTGGGTGGCGGCCCGGCTCGGCCCGCTGCCGCTCCCGGCGCCCCGCCCGGCGGGCGGCCGACGGTCCGGCGTGGGCGGCAGGCGCTCGACCGTGGGCGGCAGTTGGGCGGAGAACGGACGGCTGCTCGCGGACCGGCGGGTCCGGCTGCTGCTGCTGGTGCGCTGGCTGCCGCCGGCCTTCGCCACCGGGGCGGAGAGCCTGGTCCTGCCGTACGTGCGGGACCGGGGGCTGTCGACCGGCACCGGCGGGGTGCTGCTCGCCTGCCTGCCGGTCGGCATGCTGGTGGGCAACACCGTGCTGGGACGGTTCGTCCGCACCGGCACGGTGGAGCGTTCGGTGCTGCCGCTGCTCGCCGTGCTCGGCGCACCGCTGCTGGCCTTCGCGGTCCCCGGCCTCCCGGTGGCGCTCGGCGGGGTGCTGCTGGTCGCGGTGGGCGTGGGGTTCTGCTACTCCCTGGGCCTGCAACGGCCGTTCCTGGCGGCGGTTCCGGAGCGCTCCCGGGGGCAGGCCTTCGGGCTGCAGTCGACCGGGCTGATGACCGCCCAGGGCCTCAGCCCGGTCGCGGCCGGGCTGATCGCCGAGACGATGACGACCGGTCGCTCCGTCGCCGTCATGGGAGTCCTGGTGCTGGCCACCGCCGGGCTGTTCGCCCGGCGGCTGCCCGCCCTCGTCACGGCGCCCCCGGAGGGCGCCATCCCCTGACCGCCCCCGCGCGGCTCGGCCCCGGCCCCACCGGTCCGGGGGCCGGAGCACCCTCAGAACGCGTCGTCCGGGATCTCGACGGCAGTGCGGTCCAGACTCTCCAGCAGCCGGAACTGGGCCTCGGTCTTCGGGAGTTCGTACCGGAAGAAGTACCGGCAGGCATGCCGCTTCCCCTCGTGCACCGGCTCGCCGCCCCCGTCGGCGGCGAGCAGCTGCTCCAGCCACAGCCAGGCCACGACGGTGTGGCCGACCGCCTCCAGGTAGACGGTGGCATTGGCCAGCGCCGTCTCCGGCTCCCCGGCCGCCCACAGCCGCCGGGTGACCGAGACGATGCGCCGGACGGCCTCGTCGAGCTGCCCCGCGTACTCGGCCGCCTCGCCGCCGACGCGCCCGGCCCGGGCGGTGGTCGCCGAGACCGTCTCGGCGAGCAGCCGCAGGCCCGCGCCGCCGTCCATGACGACCTTGCGGCCGAGCAGGTCGAGGCCGTGGATCCCGTGGGTGCCCTCGTGGATGGGGTTGAGCCGGTTGTCCCGGTAGAACTGCTCGACGTCGTACTCGCGGGTGTAGCCGTAGCCGCCGTGCACCTGGATGGCCAGGCTGTTGGCCTCCAGGCACCACTGGGAGGGCCAGCTCTTGGCGATCGGGGTGAGGACGTCCAGCAGCAGGTGGGCGCGGGCGCGGTCCTCCGGGGAGGCGGCGGTGCGCTCCTCGTCGAGCAGTCGCCCGCAGTACAGCACCAGGGCCAACGCGCCCTCCGCGTAGGACTTCTGGGCGAGCAGCATCCGGCGCACGTCGGCGTGGGCGATGATCGGCACCTGGGGCGCGTCCGGGTCCTTGGCCCCGACCGGACGGCCCTGGGGGCGGGTGCGGGCGTAGTCGAGGGCGTGCAGGTAGCCGGTGTAGCCGAGGGCGGTGGCGCCGAGGCCGACGCCGATCCGGGCCTCGTTCATCATGTGGAACATGTACGCGAGGCCGCGGTGCGGCTCGCCGACCAGGTGACCGACGGCGCCGGGCTCGCCGCCCGGCCGGTGCACGCCCTCGCCGAAGTTGAGCAGGGTGTTGGTCGTCCCCCGGAAGCCCATCTTGTGGTTCAGCCCGGCCAGCACGACGTCGTTGCGCTCGCCGAGCGCGCCGTCGGCGCCGACCAGCACCTTGGGCACGATGAACAGCGAGAGGCCCTTCACCCCGGGCGGCCCGCCGGGGATCCTGGCCAGCACCAGGTGGACGATGTTCTCGGACAGCTCGTGGTCACCGCCGGAGATCCACATCTTGTTGCCGAACAGCCGGTAGCTGCCGTCGGCGCGCGGCTCCGCCCGGGTGCGCAGGTCGGCGAGCGAGGAGCCGGCCTGCGGCTCCGACAGGCACATGGTGCCGTAGAACCGCCCCTCGACCATGGGCCGGACGTAGGTGTCGATCTGGTCCCGGCTGCCGTGCGCCAGCAGCAGGTTGGCGTTGCCCACGGTGAGGAACGGGTAGCCGGAGGTCCCCGGGTTGGCGGCCTGGAACCAGGCGAAGCAGGCGCTGGCCACCACGGAGGGCAGTTGGGCGCCGCCGACCTCGTGGTCCATGGCGCTGCCGAGCAGGCCGGTGTCCGCGAAGACGGCCAGCGCCTCCCGGACCTCCGGGATGATGTGCACCCGCTCGCCGTCGAAGCGCGGCTCCTCGGCGTCGTTCCGCTTGTTGTGCGGCGCGAAGTGCCGGGTGGCGACCTGCTCGCTGAGGTCCAGCGCGGCGTCGAAGGTCTCCCGCGAGTGGTCGGCGTACCGGGGCCGCGCCGTGAGCGAGGGGACGTCCAGCCACTCGTACAGCAGGAAGTCGAGGTCGCGGCGGGAGAGCAGCAGGGACGGCACGGGTGGCGCCTTTCGCGGGTGACTAAGCGCTTGCTTGGCTTGGTCAGCAGCATGCTGCACCGGGCCGAAGGCGTCAACCGGCACACGTCGGCCGTCCCGGCCCGCGGACCGGGACGGTGGGCGGGACGGGACGGTGGGCCGGGACGGCGGGCGCGGGGTCCGTCAGGTGCGGCGCCCCGCGGCGATGACCGCGGCGCCGAGCAGGCAGGCCGCGGCGGCGGTGACGTAGGCGAGGTGGTAGCCGTCGAGCTGGTCCGTCCTGGTCCCGGCGACCAGGACCATCAGCGCCACCCCGACGCTCGCGCCGATCTGCTGGGTCACCACGTTGACCGCCCCGGCAACGCCCTGCTGTTCGGCCGGGACGCCGGCCAGCCCGGCGGTGGTCATCGAGGGGAAGTTCAGCCCCTGGCCGATGCCGCTGAGCACCAGGCCGGGCAGCACGTGCACCAGGTAGGAGCCGTCGTGCGGGGTGACCAGCCACAGCCCGGTGCCGACGCCGATCAGGACCAGCCCGACGGACATCAGGGTGCGCGGGGTGAACCGGGCCAGCAGTCGGCCGGTGGCGAAGTTGGCGGTGAGGAACACCGCGGCGGACATCGGCACCAGCGCCAGGCCGGACTCGAACGGGGAGTAGTCCAGCATCCCCTGGAGGTACAGCGGCGCGAAGAACAGCATCCCGACCGAGCCCGTGTACTGGAGGAACGCCGCCAGGCTCGCCGCCCGGACGGAGCCGAGCCGGAACAGGCCGAGCGGGAGGACCGGGTCGGCGGTGCGGTGCTCCCGCACCACGAACAGCACCAGGCAGAGCGCGGCGGCGGCCAGCACCGTCCAGGCCGTGGCGCCGGAGCTGCTCACCCCGACCACCAGCAGGGTGAGACCGAGGGTCCCGGCGACCGCGCCCGGCAGGTCCAGCCGGCCGCGGTGCCCGGGGCCGTCCGGCAGGCCGATCCTGGTCACGGCCAGCACACCGGCCCCCAGCAGCACCGAGAACCACAGCACCGAACGCCAGCCGAGGAGTTGGGTCAGCACGCCACCCAGCATCACCCCGCCGCTGAAACTCGCGGCGCCGACCGCCGCGTAGACGCTGAACGCCCGGTTGCGGGCCGGACCGGCCGGGAACGCCTCGGAGAGCAGCGCCAGCGCGGCCGGACCCGAGAGCGCGGCGCCGATTCCCTGGACGGCACGCGCGCCCAGCAGCACCCCGATGTTCGGCGCCACCGCCCCGACCAGCGCGGAGGCGGTGAACACGGCGACGCCGACCTCGAACACCCGCCGCCGGCCGAGCACATCGGCCAGTCGGCCGCCGACCAGCAGGAACCCGGCGAAGGTGACGGCGTAGGCGGTCATCACCCACTGGAGGGTGGTGTCGGCGAGGTCGAAGCGGGAGCCGACCGAGGGCAGGGCGGCGTTGAGCACCCCGAGGCCGCTCACGTCCAGGGCGAGCGCCCCGGCCAGCACTCCGAGGGCCAGTCCCGGTCGAGCCAGCGGCTGCACCGCGACGTCGGTCATGCCCGGCCGCCGACGGGGTAGGCGGGGGCGACATGCCCGGCACGGTCGGCGGGGTCGGCGTGGCGCACGGCACCGGGCGGTGCAAGCACCTGGAGCCGTCCGGGGCGCCGAGGGGCTAAGGAGCGGTCGACACTGACTGACACTGCCTCAGGACTCGCAACTGGCATGGGGATCAGCTTGCCCGGGTCGATCGTCCGCTGTCCACCCCACGCAAGCCGCGCGGCGACCGGGACGCCGCCCAACTCCCTTGCCTCACATGAACATTCGCCGTATCGCGCGCGAACGAAAGCCCGCCCTAAAGCGGTTCAGCCGCCATTGATCGTTCGTCCGGGGACAGTCGACCGAGCAGGTCGAATCGGACACTTTGGCGATCGGATCCCGCCACTGCCCGGACCGGCTCGCAGACGACGCTTGTCTCACCAATCGCCAAGTGGCACTCTCATACCCGCTGGTCGGTAATTACCCGGTGATCCGCTGCACATCGATTCGCATAAATCGCACACTCGTTGCGCCAGACCCGATCGACCTTCCGATCGGCCCTTCCGATCGACCTCCGCATCCAGGGCGGACCGGGACACCAGCGCCGCGGAATCCCCGACGGCGAGAACTTCACAGTGGGCCGCTGTCGCGTGATCACCCGAGCCGATCCGAGCGATTCGAGCCGCTGATCCGCACGTCCGCACGCGGCTGAACCAGGCTGTCGCGAGCCGTCCTGAGTCCCGCCCTCACCCCTTCCCCCACCCCTTCCTTCCGCCCTGCCCAGGGAGTCGCCATGCCCCAAGAACGCACGGTGCCGGACCTGTCCGCCGTCACGGACTTCCTGCTCTCCCGCGTATCCGAACTGTTGGACGTGTCCGCGAACACCCTGGACCCCCGGGCCCCGCTGCACCGGTACGGGCTGGACTCCGCGCGGTCGGTGGCACTCGCCGCCGAACTGTCCGAATTCCTCGGGCGGGCCGTCCCCGCCACCTGGCTCTGGCAGTACCCGACCGTCGGCGAGCTGGCCCGGGCCCTGGTCGAGGGCCCGCGCGAGGCGCAGCCCGCCCGGGGCGCCGAGCGCGGCACCCGTACCCACGAGCCGGTCGCGGTCGTCGGCATCGGCTGCCGCTTCCCCGGCGGCCCGGACCCGTCCGCGTTCTGGCGGCTGCTGGTGGAGGGCGGTGACGCCGTCGGACCGGTCCCGGCCGCGCGCCGTGCGCTGATGAACGACGCGGTCCGCTGGGGCGGCTTCGTCGACGACATCGACCGGTTCGACCCGCTGTTCTTCGGCATCTCGCCGCGCGAGGCCGTCCAGATGGACCCGCAGCAACGGCTTGTCCTGGAACTGTGCTGGGAGGCGCTGGAGGACGCGGGCATCGCCCCGCACACCCTGCTGGGCAGCGACACCGGGGTGTTCATGGCCTCCTGTTGGGGCGACTACGCCGCCCTTGCGCACTACCGGGGGCCCGACGCCCAGATCACCCCGCACACGGCGACCGGCATGCACGACGGCATCATCGCCAACCGGGTCTCCTACGTCCTGGGGCTGCAGGGCCCGAGCATGGCCATCGACGCCGCCTGCGCGGGCTCCCTGGTCTCGGTGCACGTCGGCTGCCAGTCGATCCAGCTCGGCGAGAGCGACCTGGTGCTGGCCGGGGGCATCAACCTGAGCTTCGTCTCCGACTACTACACCGCGATGGACGCGATGGGCGCGCTGGCCCCGGACGGCCGCTGCAAGTCCTTCGACGCCCGGGCCGACGGCTACGTCCGCGGCGAGGGCGCCGGTGTCGTCGTGCTCGCGCCGCTCAGCGTGGCCCTGGAGCGCGACCTGCCGGTGTACTGCCTGATCAAGGGCAGCTCCTCCAACAACGACGGCCTGAGCAACGGGATGACGGCGCCGAACCCGCAGGCGCAGGAGAAGATGCTGCGTACCGCGTACCGGCGGGCCGGCATCGACCCGCACCTGGTGGACTACATCGAGTGCCACGGCTCGGCGACGCCGCTCGGCGACCCGATCGAGGCCAACGCGATCGGCGCCGTCCTGGGCGGTGACCGCAGCGAGCCGCTGCGGCTGGGCTCCGTGAAGTCCAACGTCGGCCACCTGGAGGCGGCCGCGGGCATCGTCGGGCTGGTCAAGCTGGCGCTGTCGATGCGCAACGGCGTGCTGCCGCCGAGCCTGCACTACAGCACGCCGAACCCGCAGATCCTCTTCGACGAGTACAAGCTGACCGTCCAGGACCGGCTGACGCCCTGGCCGCGGCGCTCCGACGCCCGCCGGGGCGGGGTCAGCTCCTTCGGCTTCGGCGGCGCGATCTGCCACGTCGCCGTGGAGGAACTGCCGCGCCCCGAGGGCTCCCTGCTGCTGCTGGCCGCCGACTCCCGGGAGGCGCTGGCCGAACGGGCCCGGGCCGTGCGCGACGCCACCGACCTGCGCGAACTGTGCCGCCGCGCACCCGGCGAGGGGGCGTTCCGGCTCGCGGCCGCCGCCCGTGACCTGGCCGAACTCCGCACCCAGCTGGACGCCTTCGGCGCCGGTGCGTCGGCGCCCGGGCTGAGCGTCGGCGAGCCGGCCGGGGGCCGCCCGCGGGTGGCGTTCCTGTTCTCCGGCAACGGCTCCCAGTGGGTCGGCATGGGCCGCCAACTGCTGGCCGGGATGCCCGTGTTCCGCCGCTCGATGATGCGCTCCGACCGGCGGATGCGGGAGCTGCTGGGCTTCTCGCTGGTCGAGCAGCTGCTCTCCCCGGACGGCCGCCTGGACGACATGGACGTCTTCCAGCCACTGCTGTTCTCCCTCCAGGTCGCGCTGGCCGAGACCTGGCGCGCGCTGGGTGTGGAGCCGGACGTCGTGGTCGGGCAGAGCGTCGGCGAGTTCGCGGCCGCCCATGTGGCCGGCGCGCTCGACTTCGAGGACGCCTCCCGGCTGGCCGCCCACCACGGGCGGCTGCTCCAGCAGTTGGCCGTCGGGCGGGGCGAGGGCATCGTGGTGATGACCGCCGCGGACGAGGTCGAGCCGTACCTGACCGGCGGGCTCACCCTGTCCGGCCGCAACGGCCTGCGCTCCACCCTGGTCACCGGCACCCCGCAGGAGATCGACGGCCTGGTCCGGCGGCTCACCGACGCGGGCGTCACCAACCACCGGGTGCGGATGGGCCACGCCCCGCACTCCCCGCTGGTCGACCACGTGCTGGCTCCGTTGAAGGTCGAACTCGACGGCATCCGCCCCCGGAGCACCCGGATCCCGATGATCTCCACGGTCACCGGCGAGGCCGTCGACGGCGCCGAACTCGGCCCGGACTACTGGGCGGAGAACCTGCGCCGGGAGATCCGGGTGGTCGACGCCCTGACCGGCCTGCGCGAGCACCACGTCGACGCGGTGATCGAGCTCAGCCCGCACCCGCTGCTGCTCAAGTCGGTGTCGGAGCTGCTCCCCGCCGCCACCCTGCCCTCGCTACGGCGCGGCGAGGACGAGGCCGTCACCCTGCTCGGCTCGCTCGGCGCGCTGTACGCCGCCGGACTGCCCGTCCCGGCGCACCCGTTCCTGGCCGGTGACCGGGGCCGGCACACCGCCCCCGGCCAGGCCGACCCCGCACCGGAGGGCCGACTGCACCTGGTGCCCGTCACGGCCCGGACGGCGGGCGCGCTGGCCGACACCTGCCGCGAACTGTCCAACCACGTCGAACGCGACCCGGGCCTGCGGGTCGCCGACCTCGCGTACACCCTCGCGGCCCGGCGCACCCACCACAACCACCGGGTCGCGCTGTTCGCCCGCAGCCGGCAGGACGTCCTGGACGGCCTCGCCCGGGTCGCGTCCGGCCGCCCCCACCCGGAGGTCGTCACCGGTACCGTCTCCGGGAACGTCGACCGCCGGGTGGCGCTGGTGTTCTCCGGCGGCGGCACCCAGTGGGTCGGCATGGGCCGTGAACTGCTGCGCTCCCACGCCGGGTTCCGCGCCTGGATGACCGCCTGCGACGCCGCCGTGCGCGCGGCCGGCGGCTGCTCGGTGCTGGAGCAGCTGGCCGCCCCGGCCGAGCAGGCCCGGTACGAGGAGATGGACGTCCAGCAGCCGGTGCTGTTCGCCCTCCAGGTGTCGCTGGCGAAGGTCTGGCTCGGGCTCGGCGTCGAGCCGACCGCCGTGGTCGGGCACAGCCTGGGCGAGGTCGCGGCCGCCTGCGTGGCCGGGGCGCTGTCGCTGGAGGACGCCGCCCGGGTCGTGGTCACCCGCTCGCACCTGCTGGAGCGCAAGGCGGCCGCGGGCGCGATGATCTCGGTCGACCTGCCGGAGGCGGAGCTGCTGCCCCGGCTCGCCCCGTACGCCGCGCACGCGGCCGTCGCGGTGGTCAACAGCCCCACCAGCGCGGCGGTCTCCGGCTCGCCCGAGGCCGTCGACGCCCTGGAGGCCGACCTGCGGCGGGAGGGGGTGTCGGTGCGCCGGATCCGGGTCGAACGGCCGGTGCACAGCCCCGGCATGGACCCGCTGCTCCAGCCGCTGCGCGAGGGCATCGAGGGCATCAGCGCGCTGCCGCCTGTCATCGACTTCCACTCCACCGCGCTGGCCGAGGCGGTCAACCCGCCCACCGACGTGGACTACTGGGTGCACAACCTGCGCAACCAGGTCCGCTTCGCCGAGACCATCGGGGCGCTGGTCGACCGGGGTGTCGGCACCTTCGTCGAGATCGGCCCGCACGAGACGCTGCGCGGCGCCGTCGAGGAGATCGCCCTCACCCGCGGGGCGCGGGTGCACGCGGTCAACTCGCTGCGGCGCGAGGAGAGCGACCTGCGCTGTCTGCTGGGCGCGGCCGCCTCGCTGTACGTCCGGGGCCTGCCGCTGACCTTCGACCCGCTGTTCGACGACGACGTCGAGCCGGTGGAGACCCCGCTGGTGCAGTGGCAGAAGGAGCGCTACTGGATCGACACCGAGCCGCAGCCCGCCCGCGCCTCCTCCCCGGCGGCTCCGCCGGTCGCCACCGCACCCGCGCCCGCGCCCTTGCCCGTGGCCGTCGTGCAGGCCGCGCCCGAGCCCGCGGCCCGGCCGGTGGCGGAGGTCGTCCTCGACGAACTCGCCGACGCGCTGGGCGTGCCGGTGAGCGGCCTCGACACCGGCGCGTGTCTGCGCGACTTCGGCCTCGACTCGATGCTGGGGATCCGGCTGGTCAACCGGATGCAGGCGCTGTTCGGGCACCGGGTGTCGCCGGTGGTGTTCCTGGACGGCCGCCCGATCTCCGAGGTGGTCGGCCACTTCGTCGGGCTCACCGACGGCGGTGCACCCGCGCCGGCCCCGGCCGCCCCCGTGACCACCCCAGCCCCCGTGACCGCCCCCGCCGCCGTACCGGCCCCCGTTCCGGCCCCCGCCGCCCCGGACCACGCCTTCCTCTACGAGCTCTCCGAACTGGACGCCGAGGAACTGCTGGACGAACTGGACGCCCGCGGCCTGCTGGACGCCACCGACGCACCGGCCCTGGAGCAGCTGCGCGCCGACGGCCTCGGCCTCGCCCTGGCGCCCGCCTCGCACGGCCAGTCCTCGCTCTGGTTCATGCAGATGGTCGCGCCGGACGCCGTGCCCTACAACTTCATGGTGACCGCCCGGATCCGCCGCGCGGTCGACGAGAAGGCCCTGGAGCGCGCCGTCCGGGCCGTGATGACCCGCCACCCGGCGCTGCGCACCCTCTTCGTCGAGGCGGGCGGGCGGCCGTACCAGGTCGTCCTGGACGAACCGGTGTACGAGTTCCTGGTGCTGGACGGCTCCGCGCTGGACGACGAGCAGGCCCGCGAGGAGCTGGCCCGGCAGGGGCACCGGCCGCTCGACCTCGACAACGGGCCGCTGGTGCGCGTCGTCCTGCTGAACCGGGGCCCGGCCGACCACTACCTGCTGGTGCTGGTCCACCACATCGCCTCGGACGCGGCCTCCGCCGATGTGATGATCCGCGAACTCCAGGCCTACTACGAGGGCGCCGACCCGGCCGCCGACGCACCGGCCGCCTCGTACACCGAGTTCGTCGAGTGGGAGCGGCAGTGGCTGGCCGGGCCGGCCGCCGGGGCGGCGCTGGACTGGTGGTCGGCGAAGCTGGCCGACCCGCCCGCCCACCTCGACCTGTCCGCCAAGGAGCGGCCGCCGGGCGTCACCTACGAGGGCCGCGACCTGGCGTTCCGCTGGAGCGCCGAGGAGAGCCGGCTGCTGCGGGAGTTCGCGCTGCGCGAGGGCGTGTCGATCAGCACCGTGGTGCTGGCCGGGTTCTTCGCCACGCTCAACCGCGCGGTCGGCACCGAGGACGCGGTGCTGGCCACCGCGATCGCCCAACGGGCCGAGCCCGGCTGGGAGTCCGCCGTCGGCTACTACCTCAACACCGTGCTGGTGCGGGCCAACCCGGCCGCCGACCGCAGCTTCCGCGAGTTGCTGCGCGAGGTGCACGACTTCTCGCTCGGCCTGCTGGAGCACATGAACTACCCCCTCGACCTGCTGGCCTCCCGGCTCCGGCCGCCGCGCGCCGAGGGCCGCTCCCCGTGGTTCGACGTGGTGGTCAACTGGCTGTCCTCGGACGCCTTCCCCCGCTCCGTCAAGCTCTTCCACGGCGTCGGCTCCACCCTCACCCCGGACGGCGCCCTGCCGCTCGAACCGCTCCAGGTCCGCCGGCACCTCGCCAAGTTCGACCTGGAGATCTCGATGGCCGACATCGACGGCGAAGTGGCCGGCCACGTCCAGTTCAAACCGAGCTACCTGGAAAGGCACACCGTGACCGCACTGCTCGCGCTGTACCGCACCGTGCTCTTCGACTCGATCGCCCGGCCCGACCTCGCCCTCGGCGCCGTCGCCCCGGCCGGCCTGCCCGAGGAGACGGACCGGTGACCGAGACCCTGCACTCCGCCTTCGTCGAACTGGCCGCCAAGAACCCCGACGCGATCGCCGTCTACGCCGAGGCCGGCGTCCTCAGCTACGGCGACCTCGACCGCCGCTCGGCCGAGTTGGCCGAACGGCTGACCGCCGCCGGGGCCGGCCCGGGCGTCCCGGTCGGGATCTGCGTCGAACGCACCCCCGAACTGCTGGTCGGCATCCTGGCCGCGCTGCGCAGCGGCGCCTGCTACCTGCCGCTGGACCCGAACTACCCCGCCGACCGGCTGGGCTTCATGGTGCAGGACAGCGGCACCCGGCTGCTGCTCACCACCCCCGCCTCCCGGGCGAGTTGCCCGCCCGGCCCGACCGTCCTGGTGCTGGACGGCACCGCCGTGCGCACCGAGCCGGGCGCGAAGCCCGTCCCGGTCGTGCCCGGGGACACCGCGTACGTCATCTACACCTCGGGCTCCACCGGCCGGCCCAAGGGCGTGGCGGTGCGGCACGGCGGCGCGGTGGCGATGCTCGCCGCGATGGACCGCGTGCTGGAGGGCTGCGACCTGAGCGGGGTCGCGGCGGCCAGCTCGGTCTGCTTCGACATGTCCGTGATGGAGATCTTCAACGCGCTGTGCCGGGGCGGCGCCGTGGTGCTGGTCGAGAGCGCCGTGCACCTGCCGGAGAGCCGCTACGCCGACCGGATCACCCACCTCAACGCCGTGCCGTCCGTGATGAACGGCCTGCTGGACGCCGGGGCGCTGCCGCCCAACCTGCGCACCGTGGTGTTCGGCGGCGAGGCGCTGCGCCGCAAGCTGGTCGACCGGACGTACCGGGAGACCGGCGCCACCCGGGTGTTCAACGCCTACGGCCCCACCGAGGGCACCGTGTTCTGCTCCTTCGGCCTCGTCCCCGAGGAGTCGGCCGAGGAGCCGACGATCGGCCCGCCGACCGAGGGCGCCCTGGTGTACGTGCTGGACGAGCAGCGGCGGCCGGTCCCGACCGGTACCCCCGGCGAGCTGTACCTCGGCGGCGCCGGGGTCGCGCACGGCTACGTCAACCGGCCGGAGATCACCGCCGAGCGCTTCCTGCCCGACCCGTTCCACCCGGGCGGGCGGATGTACCGCACCGGCGACCTGGTCGAGTTCACCGAGGGCGGCGAGCTGCGCTTCCTCGGCCGCACCGACCACCAGGTCAAGCTGCGCGGCTACCGGATCGAGCTGGAGGAGGTCGAGGCCCGGCTGACCGGCTGCCCCGAGGTCCGGGAGGCGGCCGCCGCCGTCCACGGCAACCGGCTGGTCGGCTACGTGGTGCCCACGGGCGACGGCCCCGCCCCGGACGGGCCCCGGCTGGACCCGGCGCTCCAGGGCGCCGTCACCGCCCGGCTGGCCGCCGAGCTGCCCGACTACCTGGTGCCCGCCACCCTGGTGGTGCTGCCCGCCCTGCCGCTCGGGCCGGGCGGCAAGCTGGACCGCGCCGCGCTCCCCGAGCCGCCGGCCGCCGGCACCGGCGGGCCGACGACCGCGCCGAGCACGCCCACCGAGATCGCCGTGTCCGAGATCTGGGGGCAGCTGCTCGACCTCGAACCCTCCGGCATCGACGTCCAGGCCGCCTTCTACGACCTCGGCGGCGACTCGCTGCTGCTGATCCGGCTGGCCCGGCTGATGACCCGTCGCTTCGACCGGCGGGTCCGGGTGCCCGACCTGTTCAGCTTCCGCGACATCGCCTCGCTCGCCCGCTGGCTCGACGAGGAGGAGGGCGCCACCCCCGAGGTGGTCCAGTCGGCCCGCCGCCGGGCCGGCGCCCGCCGCGCGGCCCTGCGCGGCCGCCCGGCCACCGACCGCCCGGCCACCGACCGCCCGGCAACCGACGGCTGAGCCACTCCCCCACCCGACACGAGGCAGGAGCCTTCCATGACCGACCGCCCCGAGCAGGACTACGACCCCGGCGACGTGGCCGTCATCGGCATGTCGTTACGGGCCCCCGGCGCCCGTACCAAGGAACAGTTCTGGGACAACCTCGTCCACGGCCGGGAGTCGATCTCCTTCCTGGCCAAGGACGACATCCACGTCGACGAGACCCTGATCCACAGCCCGTTCTACGTGCGCGCCTGCGGCGTGCTGGACACCTACGACAGGTTCGACCCCTCGGTGTTCGGCATCAGCGACCGGATGGCCGCCGCGATGACCCCGGAGAACCGGCTGTTCCTGGAGAGCGCCTGGGAGTCGCTGGAGGACGGCGGCTACGACCCGGACCGGCTGGACGCCGAGATCGGGATGTACGGCGCCAACAACCCGCAGACCGCCGCGCTCTACAGCTCCCCGCCGGACCGGGTGTCGGTCGGCCCGGAGGCGATCGAGGCCAGCCTGGCCTGGTCGCCGGACACCATGACCTCCAACGCCCTGTACTACCTGGGGCTCACCGGTGAGGCCGTCACCGTCGCCGCGGTCTGCGCGGGCTTCCACTACGCGGTGCACCTGGCCTGTCAGTCGCTGCTGCTCGGCCAGACCGACCTGGCGGTCGCGGGCGGCGCGATGGTGCGGCTGCCGCACCCGCGCGGCCACCTGTGGGAGGAGAACCGGATCCTGTCCCGGGACGGCCACTGCCGCCCCTTCGACGCCAACGGCACCGGCACCGCGCTGTCCAGCGGCGTGGTCACCGTGCTGCTCAAGCCGCTGGGGCACGCCGTCGCCGACCGCGACCACGTCTACGCCGTGGTCAAGGGCTCGGCCGTGAACAACAACGGGGTCAGCGCGATGGCCTACGGCCTGGCCCAGCCCGAGCGGCTGAGCGCCTGCATCGCGAGCGCCATGGAGGTCGGCGGCGTCGCCCCCGAGACGGTGGGCATGTACGAGGCCAACGGGCTCGGCCTGCCGATGACCGACGAGCTCGAAGTGCACGCGGCCACCATGGCGTTCGGCAAGCAGACCGCGACCACCTCGATCGGCGGGGTCAAGGGCAACGTGGGCCACGGTGGCGTGGTCTCCGGCGGCTTCGGCGCGGTCAAGGCCGCGCTGGCGCTGTACCACAAGCAGCTCCCGGCGACGATCAACCTGACCGAGGTCAACCCGGACCTCGACCTGCCCGGCACGCCGTTCGTGCCCCAGCTCGAAGGGGCGGACTGGGAGCCGGAGTCCGGCATCCGCCGGGCGGGCATCACCTCGATCGGCGGCGGCGGCTACAACGCCCACCTGCTGCTGGAGGAGCCGCCGGCCCCGGCCCGGCGCGAGCCCGAGGAGGCGGGCCGGCCCCGGCTGGCCACCCTGTCCGCCCTGGACGACGAGGCGCTGGCCCGTCAGCGCGCCCGACTCCGGGAACGGCTGGCGGCCGATCCGGGGCTGCGGCTGGACGACGTCTGCTACAGCCTCAACCTCGGCCGCAAGGTGCTGCCCCGCCGGTGGGCGGCCGTGGTGCGCAGCCGGGAGGAGCTGATCGCGGCGCTCGCCGGGGAGCCCACGGGCGGCGTCGTCACCTCGACGGCCACCGCTGCCGCCGCCGTCCCGGCGCCCGACCCCGACGCCTTCGCCCGCACCGACGACGGCATCGTGCCCTCCGGCCGGGACGCCGGGGCGCTGGCCGAGCTGGCCGCCGCCTGGGTGGGCGGCCGGCAGGTGGACTTCGCCGCCCTGCACCGCGGCGAGGCCAGCCACCGGGTGCCGCTGCCCACCTACCCGTTCCAGCCGCGCCGGTTCTGGCGCACGGACTGGTGACCGTGCGCACGCCGGCCCCGGCCCCGAGCCCGGCACCGACACCGGCCCCCGCACCGGCCGCCGTGGACCTGGGCAACCCGGCCACCTTCGCCGACCCCGACCTCGACCTCGACGGGTACTGGCGCACCCTGCGGGACGAGGCGCCGTTGCGCTGGAACCCCCCGGTCGACGGCCGCCGCGGGTTCTGGGTGCTCTCCCGGCACGAGGACATCCTGGCCACCTACCGGGACGACACCCACTTCACCTCCGAGCGCGGCAACGTCCTGGTCACCCTGCTGGAGGGCGGCGACGCCGGGGCCGGCCGGATGCTGGCCGTCACCGACGGGCACCGCCACCACGAGCTGCGCAAGATCCTCCAACGGGTGCTCTCCCCACGGGTGCTGGACGAGGTGGCCACCACCGTACGGGCCAACACAAGGCGGTGGATCCGCGAGGCGGTCGAGTCCGGCGGCTGCGACTTCGCCGAGCGGATCGCCGCCCGGATCCCGATGACCACCATCTGCAACCTGCTCGGCGTGCCCGAGCAGGACCACGAATACCTGCTCGGCCTGACCCGGGCGGCGCTCTCGGCGGACGACGAGGACGTCGACGAGGTCGACTCCGAGATGGCCCGCAACGAGATCCTGATGTACTTCATGGACGTCGTCGAGGAGCGCCGCGAGGCACCCGGCGAGGACGTGATCAGCATGCTGATCGCCAGCTCCGTCGACGGCGTGCCGCTGACCGACGAGGACGTGGTGCTCAACTGCTACAGCCTGATCATCGGCGGCGACGAGACCAGCCGGCTGACGATGATCGACTGCGTCCGCACCCTGGCGGCCCGGCCCGACCAGTGGCAGCGGCTCAAGCGGGGCGAGGTCGAGCTCGGCACGGCCGTGGACGAGGTGCTGCGCTGGGCCTCGCCCACCATGCACTTCGGGCGCAGCGTCGTCCGGGAGACCGAGATGCACGGCGTACGGCTGCGGCCCGGCGAGATCGTCACGCTCTGGCACGCCTCCGGCAACCGGGACGAGCGGGTCTTCGACCGGCCCGAGCTCTTCGACCTCGGCCGCACCCCCAACAAGCACCTGGCCTTCGGGTACGGCCCGCACTTCTGCGTGGGCTCCTACCTGGCCAAGGTGGAGATCGCCGAACTGCTCAGTGCGCTAAGGGACTTCACCACCGGGTTCGAGCAGACCGCCGAGCCGCGGCCGATCCGCTCCAACTTCCTGACCGGGTTCGCCACCCTGCCGGTGCGCTTCGACCCGGACCGCGCCGGGCTGGAAGGGGCCGACTGACGCGCCGACGCCGACACCGAGACCCGACCAGTGAGCGCAGGAGGACGGATGAACATCTACCTATCGGGACAAGGGGCGTTCGCGGTGCAGGTCGCGGAGGCCCTGCTGGACAGCGGACACAAGATCGTCGGCGCGGCCGCGCCCCGGCTGCGCAAGGGGAAGTCCGACGAGGCCGACGCGATGTGCTGGGACCGCCTGCGGTCCTGGGCGTTCCCCAGGGACATCCCCTGGACGGACTCCGCCGAACTGCGGGCGCGGCACGTCCCCGACGGGGTGGACGTCATCCTCGCCGCACACTCGCACGCCTTCCTCGGCCGGGAGACCCGCGCCCGGGCCGCCGTCGCCACCATCGGCTACCACCCCAGCCTGCTGCCGCTGCACCGCGGCCGGGACGCGATCCGGTGGACCATCCGGGACGGCGACAAGGTCACCGGCGGGAGCGTCTACCACCTGACCGAGCGCACCGACGCCGGTCCGATCGCCGCCCAGCAGCACCTGTTCGTGCCGCCGGGCTCGACCGCGCAGAGCCTGTGGCGCGACCACCTGGCACCGCTCGGGGTGCGGCTGCTGCTCAAGGTGGTCTCCGACCTGGCCGCCGACCGGCGGATCGAGGTCCCCCAGGACGAGTCGCTGGCGACCTGGGAGCCCGCGATGGGCGCGCCGCCGCTGTTCAAGCCCGAGCTGATCGCACTGCCCGGCACGGCCCGGGTCGACAGCAGCAAGTGGGCGCTGCACGAGCACTGAGCCCGCGCGCCGAAGAGCCGTCGGCCCCGCACCCCTCCCCGGAGTTCCGGCGAGGGGTGCGGGGCCGCGGCCGGCTGCGTGGCGTCAGGGCCGCAGTTCGAGGGTGCAGCACTTGACCGCGCCGCCGGCCTTGAGGAGTTCGGTGGTGTCCACGCCGATCGGGTTGAAGCCCCGCTCCCGCAACTGCTCGATCAGGCCCGTCGCGGCCTGCGGCAGCACCACGTTGCGCCCGTCCGAGAAGGCGTTGAGGCCGAACACCGCGGCGTCCTGGGCGCAGGCGCGGAGCGCGTCCGGGAAGAGCTCCTCCAGCACGGAGCGGCTGCCCGGGGTGAAGGCCTCCGGGAAGTACATCACCTCGGTGTCGGAGAGCACCCCGAGCGCGGTGTCCAGGTGGTAGTGCTCGGGGTTGACCAGGGTCAGCGAGGTGACCGGCAGGCCGAAGAACTCCTGCGCCTCGTAGTGCGAGCGCTGGTCGGTGCGGAAGCCGGTACCGGCCAGGATGCGGCGCCCGACCGGGAGGTAGTCGCCCTCGCCCTCGTTGATGAACTCGGGCCAGAGCACGTCCCGGAAGCCCTGCCGGACGAACCAGGCGAGGTAGGCCGGCCCCTCGGCGGTGCGCTCGAGGTGCCGGAACCGGGCCCCGAGGACCTTGCCGTCCACCACCGTCGCACCGTTGGCGGCGAACACCATGTCGGGCAGGCCGGGCACCGGGTCGATCACCTCGACGGTGTGGCCGAGCGAGAGGTACACCTCGCGCAGCCGCTCCCACTGCAGCAGCGCCAGCTCGCGGTCGACCGGCTTCTCCGGATGCATCCACGGGTTGATGGAATACGTCACGTCGAAATGCTGCGGCCGGCACATCAGAAGCCGGCGCGGAGCGGCCGTTCGGGCCGTCGGCCGTATCGGTTCGGGCTGAGTACCGCCGATGGACACAGGGGTCTCCTCTGCGTTGGTGGATTTCGGGGAGGACGGGGGTCACCCGCCCGGCAGTCAACTAGGCTCTGATGAATGCGTCCACTTGCCGAGAACGAAATTCGTGAATCCTTCGTCAACTGTTCGAAGGGAGAGGCGCGCAGGCTCAGCATTCCCCGCAACCTGGCCGAACTCCCCTGGGACGACCTGGACTTCCTCGGCTGGCGGGATCCGGGCGCACCCGACCGCGGCTATCTGGTCGCCCTCCGGGGCGAGGGGCTGGTGGGGGTCACGCTCCGCGCGCCGAACGTCCGGCGCAGCCTGACCAAGACCAATGTGTGCTCGCTCTGCATCACCATCCACGGCGGGAGCGGGGTGGCCCTGCTCTCCGCCCGGCGGGCCGGCGCCGCCGGACGCGAGGGGAACACCGTCGGCACCTACATCTGCGCGGACCTGGGCTGTTCGCTGTACGTGCGGGGCAAGCGCCGCTCGGCCTCGGTGAGCCGGCCCGAGGAGTCGCTGACGCTGGAGGAGCAGGTCGCGCGCACGGTCGCCAACCTGGACGCGTTCGTGGCCCAGGTGCTGCGGACGGCCTGACCGGCGGCGGCGCGCCGGCCCCGCGGGTGCGCGGGGCCGGGCGGGCCGGGCTCTCAGCCCCCGGTCGGGCCCTCAGTCCGCGGTCGGGCCCTCCTTGAGGACCCGGGCCACGATGGCGACGGCGGCCGTGACGTCCTCGGCGCTCACCCCGTTGTGGACGACCGCGCGGATCCGGCCGTGGCCGAACTCGGTGACCGCCAGGCCGTGCCGGGCCACCGAGGTGACGAAGCTGCGCCAGTCGAAGCGCTCGTCGGTGACCTTGAAGATCACGATGTTGGTCTCGACGGTGTCGACGTCCAGCTCCACGCCGGGCAGCAGCGCCAGGCCCTCGGCCAGCCGCCGGGCGTTGGCGTGGTCCTCGGCCAGCCGGCCCCGGGTGTCCAGCGCCACCAGCGCGGCGGCCGCCAGCAGCCCGACCTGGCGCATCCCGCCGCCGAGCATCTTGCGCAGCCGGCGGACCTTGGCCACGAACTCCGCGCTCCCGGCCACCATCGAACCGACCGGCGCGCCCAGGCCCTTGGAGAGGCAGAACTGCACCGAGTCGACGTGCGCGGTGATGTCCGCGACCTCCACCCCGGCGGCGATCGCCGCGTTGACCACCCGGGCGCCGTCCAGGTGCACGGCGACGCCGCGCTCGTCCGCGAAGCGGCGCACCTCGGCCAGGTAGTCGAGCGGCAGCACCACGCCGCCGCAGCGGTTGTGGGTGTTCTCCAGGCAGATCAGCGAGGGCAGCGCGAACTGCGGGTCGTCCGGGTCCTTCGGGAAGGCGGCGGCCAGGTCGGCCAGCGCGATGGTGCCGTCGGCCTGGTTGGGCACCGGCTCGTAGACGACCCCGCCGCAGACCGCGGCGCCGCCCGCCTCGTACAGCCAGATGTCGCTCTCGGCGCCGACCACGGCCTTGGTGCCGCGCGGGGCGTGGGCCATGATCGAGGCGAGGTTGGCCATGGTGCCGCTCGGGAAGAAGCAGGCGGCCTCCTTGCCGGTCAGTTCGGCGGTACGGCGTTCGAGCTCGTTGACCGTCGGGTCCTCGCCGTAGACGTCGTCGCCGAGCTCCGCCTCGGTCATCGCGGTGAGCATCTCGGGCGTCGGCAGTGTGAAGGTGTCACTGCGCATCTCGATCACGGCGGGAAGGTCCTCTCGTTCCGGCACGGTGCGGGGTGGATCAGCTCGCCGGGACGGGCTCGGCGAGCTGCCGGGCGGCGCCGGGGCGCAGCCTGGCGGTCACCGGGAGGTGCTTGATCCCGGCGATGAAGTTGGAGGCCAGGTGCTCGACCGGGCCGGCCGGTTCGAAGCGCTCGACCAGTTCGGTGACCTCGGTGAAGAACTCGCCGAGGGCGATCCGGGCCAGCGGGGCGCCGACGCAGTAGTGCGGGCCGAAGCCGAAGGCGAGGTGCCGGTTGGGGGTGCGGGCCAGGTCGAAGCGGTACGGGTCGTCGAAGACCGTCTCGTCGCGGTTGGCCGAGCCCAGCCAGGCGACCACGGCCTCGCCCTCCCGCACCGGTACGCCGCCGAGCACGGTGTCCTCGGTGGCGTAGCGCATGGCGTGGGTGGCCGGGGAGGCCCAGCGCAGGCCCTCCTCGACGGCGGAGGCGACGCCGGCCCCGCCGTCGAGCAGCCGCCGGTACTGGTCCGGGTGCTCCAGCAGGGCGTTGACGGTGGTCGCGATGACGTGCGGCGCGGTGACGTTGGCGCCGAGCAGCACGTTGTAGCAGTTGTAGATGACCTCGTCGAGCCGGATCGTGCGGTCGCCGACGGTGAGCTGCTGGAGCAGTCCGACCAGGTCCGCGCGCGGGGTGCGGTCGGCGGCCACCTCGGCGAAGTAGTCGAAGAGTTCGTGGTGGGCGGAGACCAGCTGGTGGCCGCCGGAGTCGTCCCGGGAGGACGGGTCGGCGGGGGCGATCGCGACGGTGGTGAGCCTGGTCAGTTCGGGCCAGTCCGCCTCGGGCAGGCCCATCAGGGCGCCGGTGAACATCATCGGGAAGGCGGTCATCGCGGCCGCCAGGTCCCAGGGTTCGCCGCTCGCCAGCGGTGCCAGCAGCAGCCGGGCCATCCGGCGGATGGCCGGGCGGCGGGCGGCGAGTTCGCGGGCGGAGAGCGCCTGGGCGACGGGGCGGCGCAGGTAGCCGTGGATCGGCGGGTCGCTGGCGACCATCATCCGGTCGGCGGCCGGGTCCTGCTCGCCGAGGACGGAGAGCATGTTGCCGCGCCGCGAGGTGTAGAGCGCGTGGTCGCGCAGCACGGTGCTGGTCTCGGCGTGGGTGGTGACGGAGACGTAGCTGCGGCCGCTCGGGACGGTGAGCCGGGTGACCGGGGCCTTGTGGCGGTAGTGGCGCCAGACCGCGTGCGGGTCGCCGGTGGCGTAGAAGTGCGGGTCGCTCAGGTCGACGAGTTCCGGGTCCGGCGCCCCGTCCTGCCGCCCGTCGTCGCCGGGGCCGGTGATCCTCACCGGGTGGCCCCGGTCGGGCCCTGCGCGGCGGCGGACGGCGACTGCGCGGCGGCGGCGGTCGGGCCGGCGGGCTGTTCAGCGGCCGGAACGAGCCGGGCATCGGAGGCGAGTTCCGGCCGCTGGGTCCTGATGTGCTCCGCCAGTCCGGCCACGGTGGGGTTGAGGTAGAAGGCCCGGGCCCGGATCACCGCCTCGAACTCGGCGGTGATCTCCCGGGTGATCCGGCTGGCGGTCAGCGAGTGCCCGCCGAGGTCGAAGAAGTCGTCGTCGACGCCGACCGGTTCGACGTCGAGGACCTCCTGCCAGAGCACGGTGAGGCGGTGCTCGACCGGGTCGGCGGGCGCCCGGTAGGGCACCTCGCCGTCCGGGCGGGTCCGGCCGCGCCGGGCGGCCAGGGCGTCCCGGTCGACCTTGCCGTTGGGCTTGAGCGGCAGCCGGTCCACCCAGACCAGGGCGGTGGGGATCATGCCGGCCGGGAGCTCCTCGGCCAGGGCGCGGCGCAGTTCCACCGAGGAGACGGCGTAGGGACCGCTGTAGAAGCCGACCAGCCGGCGGTCGCCGGGGCCGTGGTCCTGGAGGACGACGGCGGCGTCCTGGACGTCGGGGTGGCGGCGCAGCCGGGCCTCGATGTCGTCGGACTCGATCCGGACGCCGTTGACCTTGAGCTGGCCGTCGGCCCGCCCGGCGAACTCGTAGGCGCCGTCGGGGCCGCGCCGGGCGAGGTCGCCGGTGTCGTACATCCGGGCGCCGGGGACGGTCGCGTACGGGTCGGGGAGGAAGCGGTCGGCGGTGAGGCCGGGCAGTCCGAGGTAGCCGTGGGCGAGGCCGGTGCCGTTGACGAAGAGCCGGCCGACGGTGCCGTCGGGCACCGGGTCCAGCCGCTCGTCGAGGACGACCATGCCGGTGCCGTCGATCGGTCCGCCGATCGGGACGCCGCGGTCGCCGAGCGGTTCGCGGACGGGGTGGGTGCTGGTGAAGGTGGTGTTCTCGGTGGGGCCGTAGGCGGCCGAGACGAGGGTGTCGGGCAGGGCGGCGACGGCCCGGTCGACGTGTTCGGCGGAGAGCACCTCGCCGCCGGTGAACAGCCGGCGCAGGGCGGGCAGGTCGGTCAGGCCCGCCTCGACCGCCTGGTGGAACAGGGCGGTGGTGAGGAACAGCACGGTGGTGCCGGTGTCCCGGGCGGCCTTGACCACCTCCGCCGGTCCGAGCCGGCCGGCCGGGGCGAGCGCCAGGCAGCCGCCGTTCAGCAGCGGGCCCCAGATCTCCAGAGTGGAGGCATCGAAGGCGACCGGGGCGAGCTGGAGGAAGACGTCGTCGGGCCGGGCGTCGAGGTAGCCGGCGTCCAGCACCAGGCGCAGCACGGCGCGGTGTGGCACGCAGACGCCCTTGGGGCGGCCGGTGGAGCCGGAGGTGTAGGCGACGTAGGCGAGGTCCTCGGGGGTCAGGTCCGCGGGGGTCAGGTCCTCGGCAGCCTGGCCGCCCGGTGCGGCGGGGGCCTCCCCGGCGGCGGGGCCGTCGGCCACGTCGAGGTGCTCGAACGCGCCGTCGAGCTTCGCCCGTCGGAGCTCGTCGGTGACCACCAGCGACACCTCGGCGTCGCCCAGGATGGTGTGCAGCCGGGCGGGTGGGTCCCCCGGGTCGACGGCGACGTAGGCGGCGCCCGCCTTGAGGATGCCGAGCAGGGCGATGACCAGCCCGGGCGAGCGCTCCAGCAGGACGCCGACCCGGTCGCCGCGGCGCACGCCCCGGCCGCGCAGCCGGGCGGCGAGGGCGCCGGCGGCGGCGTCGAGGGCGCCGTAGTCGAGGTCGCCGGTCTCGCCGCGGACCGCGGTGGCGGTCGGCGCGGCGGCCGCGACGGCGGCGAAGCGGCTCGCAAGGGTCCACCCCTGCCGGGGAACTGACTCGGTCGTGCTCGGTGATTCCAACATGGTGCGGTCGCGGATCCCTTCGCGCGAAACCCTTGCCCTGTCAGTTCTTGACGAGAAGTCAGTGAATGGAGTTCGGATAGCGAGTGACGAACTCTTTTGTCGAGTCGTGGACTTGGGGTACGGCTATGCCCCCACCTCGAACGCTTCGGATGCTATTCAGCGTGACGATGCGCCGTCAAGAGCGGACCGGATCTCTCCGTCCCCGCAACGCCAACTCACCACGGGTGATCGGGATTTTCCCCTTTTGCTTGCACAGCACACGGGCCAGCTCCTACTGTCATGGAGTGATCAGGAGTCGCGGCAGCGTGCTGCCCTGAGCACCGTCATCGGTCGACCGGACTCGACGTCGACCCAGACAGGCCATCCCCAAAAGGGAGAGAGCAGGGAAGTCCGTGGGTGAGCGGCAACGTTCCGGCGTGGTCGCCGGAACCGACATCGTCGACGTGGCCGGAATCGGCTTCGGCCCCTCGAATCTGGCCCTCGCGGCCGCCATTTCGGAGATCGCCGACGGGGCCCCGGTCAGCGCGCGCTTCTTCGAGGCGCAGCCGCGCTTCGGCTGGCACCGGGGCATGCTGATCGAGGGCGCCACCATGCAGGTCTCGTACCTCAAGGACCTCGTGACCATGCGCAATCCGACCAGTCCGTACTCGTTCCTGTGCTACCTGCAGGCCAAGGACCGGCTGGCGGACTTCATCAACACCAAGTCCTTCTACCCGCTGCGGGTGGAGTTCCACGACTACCTGGAGTGGGTCGCGGAGAGCTTCGCGGACCTCGTCTCCTACGGTTCGCGGGTGGTGGCGGTCCAGCCGGTCGCCGGCGAGCAGGGCGTCGAGTTCCTGGACGTGGTCTTCGTCGCGGCCGACGGCACCCGGCAGGTGCAGCGCGCCCGCAACCTGGTGATCGCCGCCGGGATCGAGCCCAAGCTGCCCGCCGACCTGCCGCACTCCCCGCGGATCTGGCACACCTCCCGGTTCCTGCCGGAGGTGGAGCGGATCGCACCGCAGGACCCGCGCTGCTTCGTGGTGCTGGGCTCGGGCCAGAGCGCGGCGGAGGCGATCGAGCACCTGCACGCGCGCTTCCCGCGGGCGCAGGTGCACTCGGTGCACTCCCGGTACGGGTTCAGCGTCGCCGACGACAGCCCGTTCGCCAACCAGGTGTTCAACCCCGAGGCGGTGGACCGTTTCCACACCGCCCCGGACGACGTCCGGCAGCGCCTCATCGATTATCACGCCGGCACCAACTACTCGGTGGTGGACGCCGATCTGCTGCGGTCGCTGTTCCAGCAGGCGTACCTGGAAAAGGTGGCCGGAAATCCCCGGCTGAATTTCCACAACGTCTCCCGGGTACGCGAAGTGACGGAAACTCCGGACGGCCTGCGGATCGACGTGGAATCGCTGTCCTCCGGCACCAGCACCATCATCGAGGCCGAGGCGCTGGTGTGCGCCACCGGCTACACCCGCACCGACCCGGCGGTCTTCCTGGACGGCCTGCTGCCGCACTGCGGGCTGGACGACCAGGGCCGACTGCGGCTCGACCGGGAGCACCGGGTGGTGACCGACGAGAGCGTGCGGTGCGGGATCTACGTCCAGGGCTTCGGCGAGCACAGCCACGGGCTCTCCGAGACCCTGCTGTCCCTGTCCGCCGTCCGCGCCGGGGAGATCGGCGACATGCTCGTCAAGGCACTGTCCGGCTGACCCGCGGACGAACGGCTGACCCGCGCACCGAACGGCTGGGCCGGCCGGGACGGACCGGGCAGCGCCGCAACACTGAGACCGAGGAGTACGAGTGTTCACGCCGAAGCTCTACCAGGTGGACGGGGACGACTGGCCGCTGCGGGTCATCGAGCGGCACCCGCTCGCCGTGCTGACCGGCAACGGGAACCCGACGCCCAACGCCACCCACGTGCCGGTGATCGTGCCGCCCGACACCGCCCCGGGCGCCCCGCTGCAGGGCATGCGCCTGTGGACCCACATGACCCGGGTGAACCCGCACTGGCTGCAGCTCGTCGCCGACGGCGGCGGCCCGGCGAAGCTCGTCTTCCACGGGCCCAACGGCTACGTCACCCCGACCCTCTACTCGGCCCCGATGGTCGCGCCGACCTGGAACTACGTGGCCGTCCACCTGGAGGGCACGGTCGAACTGGCCCAGGACGACGAGACCCTGACGATCGTCCACACCACCGCCCAGACGCTGGAGGACCGGTTCGGGGACGGCATGCCGCTCGCCCCCTCGCTGGAGTACCACCGGCAGATCGTCGGCGCGGTCGGCGGCATCCACTTCACCGTGACCAAGGTCGAGGTGATGTTCAAGCTGAGCCAGGAGAAGGACCCGGAGGTCCAGCAGCGGGTGCTCGACCGCTTCGCCGGCAGCGACTCCGGGCTGCACCGCGAGGTGGCCGACACCATGCGGGCGCTGCGGCTGGGCGCCGACGAGCGCTGACCCGCCAGGGCGCGGGAACGCCGGAGGCCCGGGGTGGTTGAACCACCGCCCCGGGCCTCCGGCGTTCCCGGCCGGGCCGGTCAGCCCTGGCTGCCCTCCATGGCCCGCCGCAGGCTGAGCGGGCGCATGTCGGTCCACACCTGGGCGACGTGCTCCAGGCACTCCTGGCGGGTCCCCTCGAAGCCCTCCGCCCGCCAGCCGGCCGGGACGTCCCGGTCGGCCGGCCAGACGGAGTACTGCTCCTCGTCGTTGAGGACCACCAGGTGCCGGCGGTCGTCGTCGGGCTCGCTCACTGTGTCTTCCTTCCGGAGGGGCGGGGACCCTAGCCGACGGCGTAGCCGGGCAGGGGGAACTTGGCGGCCAGTTCGGCGACCTGGGAGGCCACCGAGTAGCGGACGTCGTCGGGCAGTTCGTAGCTGCGCGGCCCGAGCGGCGTGACGGCGGACAGCACGGTGTCGATCAGCTCGGCGCAGCGCGCCGCCTCGGCCCCGGACATCCCGCGGTGCGCGGCGCTGTTGGAGCCCAGCCGCACCCCGCCGCCGACCAGCGGCGGGGTGGTGTCGCCGGGCACCCGGTTCTTGT
Source organism: Kitasatospora sp. NPDC029367 (assembly GCF_055569135.1). Taxonomy (NCBI): domain Bacteria; kingdom Bacillati; phylum Actinomycetota; class Actinomycetes; order Kitasatosporales; family Streptomycetaceae; genus Kitasatospora; species Kitasatospora sp. NPDC029367. The sequence continues at coordinate 27,095 of NZ_JBVHYH010000013.1, read as the reverse complement.
TGACCACCATCCCGCACTCCTCCAGCGCCTCCTCGGCCACCAGACCGCTGAGGCCCCGGGGGCGCAGGTCGACCAGGACGGTGTGGTTGTCCGTCCCGCCGGAGACGATCGGGTAGCCGCGCCGGCCGAGTTCGGCCGCCATGCCGCGGGAGAAGGAGACGATCCGCTCGGTGGTGGCCGCGAAGGCCGGGGTGGCCACGATCGCCAGCGCGCGGGCCTTGGCCGCGATGCTGTTGAGCGCGGGGGCGCCCTGGTAGTACGGGAAGATCGCGCGCTGCAGGAAGGACGCGAGGTCGCCGTTGCCCTTGGGCGCCGGGGCGTCGTGGTCCCGGCCGACCAGGATCAGGCCGCCGCGCGGGCCGAACAGCTGCTTGTGGGTGCAGGCGGTGGTGATGTGGGCGTGGTCGACCGGGCTGGGGTGCAGGCCGGTCGCGACCAGTCCGGCGACGTGCGAGATGTCGGCCATCAGGTAGGCGCCGACCTCGTCGGCGATCGCCCGGAAGCGGGCGAAGTCGACGATCCGGCTGTAGGCGGTGGCCCCGCAGATGATCACCCGGGGCCGGTGCTCCCGGGCCAGCTCGGCCACCTGGCCGTAGTCGATCATCCCGGCCGCGTCCAGCCCGTACCCGACGGCGTCGAAGTACTGCCCGGCGTACGCGGCCGGGCTGCCGTGGGTGAGGTGGCCGCCCTCGGCCAGGTTCATCCCCAGCAGGGTGTCCCCGGGGTTCAGCAGGGCGGACAGCACCGCGTAGTTGGCGGTGGTCGCCGAGTGCGCCTGGACGTTGGCGTAGCGGGCGCCGAAGACGCTCTTGGCGCGCTCGATCGCCAGGCTCTCGATGTCGTCGATGACCCCGCAGCCGGCGTGGTAGCGGCGGCCCGGGTAGCCCTCCGCGGTCACGTTGACCGCGGTCGAGGCCTGCGCGGCCAGCACCGAGGGGTCGACCACGCTGGAGGAGGCCACCAGCGACAGGGTGGCGTTCTGCCGGGCCTGCTCACGGGCCAGCACCCGGTGGAGTTCCGGGTCGTCGGCGGCGAGCTTCTCGGCACCGGCGACCAGCAGGTCGCGCACGGTGTCCTCGGTGTCGTCCGCGTCCTCCGGGGCGCGGCCGGGGGCGGGTGAAACTGACATGGGACCGTCCTTCGTCAGAGCGGCCGGGCGAGTTCACGTGCCAACTCGGCCACGGTGGGAAAGTCGAACAGGGTCCAGACGTCGAGGTCCACTCCGAGGGCGGCCCGGATCCGGGTCGCCAGCTTGACGGCGGCCAGCGAGTGGCCGCCCAGCTCGAAGTAGTCCTCGTGCAGGCCGACTTCGGCGACGCCCAGCGACTGGGCGAACAGCGCGCGCAGGGTCGTCTCCAGGTCGGACCCGGTGTCCTCGGCGCCCGCCGCGTCCCCGGCGCCGTCGGCGGGGGCGGGGGCGGGAACAGGAGCGGGGGCGGCCTGGGCCGGGGCAGCGGCGGCGGCCTGGGCGCAGCCGGCCAGCGCACGGCGGTCGAGCTTGCCGTTGGTCGAGGTGGGCAGCGCCGCCAGCTCGGTGAACTGCTTGGGCACCATGTAGCCGGGCAGCAGCTCGGACAGCGCGGAACGGCACTTCTCCGGGTCGAAGGCGCCCGGCCCGGCGGGCACCACGAAGGCGGCCAGCCGCCGGGCCCCGTCCTCGCCGACCGGGAGCACCGCGGCCTGCCCGACCCCCGGCAGACCGCGCAGCACGGTCTCGATCTCGCCGAGTTCGATCCGGAAGCCGCTGATCTTGACCTGGTCGTCCAGCCGCCCGAGGTACTCGATCTGCCCGTCGGTGCGGTACCGGGCGAGGTCGCCGGTGCGGTACAGCCGCCCGCCCGGGGTGAAGGGGTCCGCGACGAACCGCTCCCGGGTCAGTTCCGGCTGCCGGTGGTAGCCGAGGGCGACCTGGACGCCGCCGATGCACAGCTCGCCCGCGACGCCGACCGGCACCGGTTCGAGCCGCTCGTCGACGACGTACAGGCCGGTGTTGGCGATCGGGCGCCCGATCGGCACGTCCCGCCCGGCGAAGTCCGGCGCGGCCTGCCAGTGCGAGACCTCGATGGAGGCCTCGGTGGGGCCGTAGAGGTTGTGCAGTTCGCAGTCCAGCTGCCGGAAGAAGGCCCGGACGGTGGTCGGGGCGAGCGCCTCGCCGCTGGCGAAGACCAGCCGCAGGCCGGCGCAGTGCCCGGCCAGGTCGTCCTCCTCCAGGAAGGCGTCCAGCATGGAGGGCACGAAGTGGATCACGGTGACGCCGCGGTCGCGGACGGTCCGCTTGAGGTAGCGGGTGTCCCGGTGCCCGCCCGGGCGGGCGACCACCAGGCAGGCGCCGGAGACCAGCGGCCAGAGGAACTCCCAGGCCGAGACGTCGAATCCGAACGGGGTCTTCTGCAGCACCCGGTCGGCCGGGCCGAGCGGGAAGCGCCGGCGCCGCCAGTGGACGGTGTTGAACACGCCCGCGTGGCGGTTCAGCACGCCCTTGGGGCGGCCGGTGGAGCCCGAGGTGTAGATCAGGTAGATGGGGGTGTCGCCGGTGATCTCCGGGCGGCCGGTCTCCGGCGCCTGCGCGCCCTCCCGTTCGGCCTGGTGGACCGTCAGGGCGGTGACGCCGGGCCGGGCGAGCGCCTCGACGTCCTCGGGGCGGCACAGCACGGTGGCGGCGCCGGAGTCCTCGACCATGTACCGCACCCGGTCGGCGGGGAGTTCGGGATCGAGCGGCACGTAGGCGAGCCCGGCCTTGAGCACCCCGAGGATCGCCACCACCAGCTCGACCGAGCGCTCCAGGTGGATCCCGACGAAGCCGGCGGTCGCACCCGCGTTCAGTCGGCGGCTCACCAGGGCGGCCCGCCGGTCGAGTTCGGCGTAGCTGAGCACGGTGCCCTCGAACTCCACGGCGGGCGCGGCCGGGGTGGCCCGCGCCTGCTCCTCGAAGGCCGCCACCACGGTCGAGTCCGGGTAGGGCGTCCGGGTGCCGTTCCAGTCCGCGAGGATCCGCTCGCGCTCCCGCGCCGAACCGAACCGGGCCCGGCGGACCGGTCCGCCGGGGTCGGCGACCAGCGCGGCCAGCAGCCGGGCCGTGTGCTCCAGCACCCGGTCGGCGGTGGCCCCGTCGAGCAGCGCCGGGTCGTACCCGGCCTCCAGCAGGGCGCCGGGACTGGCCCCGGCCGGGCGCAGCCGGACGGTCAGCGGGGCCTCGGCCCCGTCCGCCCGGCGCTCCACCGCGGGCTCCACCGTTGACTTCGCCTCGGCGAGTTGACGCACCACCTGCTGCCGGATCCCGCGCAGGTCGGCGTCCTCCTCGACGGAGATCCGCACCGGCCCCGGCCCGTCCAGCGTCAACTCGACGTCCTGCTGCCCGGCGTAGTGGTGCAGCAGCACCGCGAGCACGGCCGCGAGCACCGCGTCCGCGCCGCCGTCGGCTTCCTCCGCCAGGCCCAGGAATCGCTCCAGGACCGGCTCCGGAACCGGGTGCGTACGCGAACTGATGTGTTCGGTCGGGTGATTGGCGAGCCACCGGTCGCACGGCAACCGCACCAGGCCCACGGCCGCCGTTGTGACGAGGCCGCCGGCCACGTGTGTGCCGGTCATTCGCGACTCCCGGAAGTGAGCATGCACCGGACAGGTTCGAGATCAAGGGATACCGCACCGGCCGAGGTATGACAACCAACTGCCTTTCCCGCTGGACTTTTCCGGCCCACCCCCGGGGAGGATCTTCCGCAGAGTGCGTACGGCTGACAGACTGGGGCGGTGATCGCCCGCCCGCCGGCGCACTCCCTCCCGGCGGCGCACTCCTTCCGGCGCGGTCGAGGAATTCGGGCGGCTTTGCCCCGCCCCCCGCCCCCGCCCTCGCCAGATCCCGACCTCGCCCCGACGTTCCGACACTTCGATGGGAGCACGATGCCCGGTTCCGTCGGCGCGGCCGACCCGGCCGAGCGGTACGAACTGTCCTCCGGCCAGGAGGCGCTGTGGATGTTCGAGCAACTGGTGCCCGGCACCGCCGCCTACCACGTCCCACTGGCCTTCCGGCTGCGCGGCCCGCTGCGGCCCGAACTGCTGCGGGCCGCGCTGACCCTGGTGGTGTGCCGGCAGGAGGTGCTGCGCACCGCCTTTCGCGCGGACGACGGCGAGCCGTACCAGCTGGTGCTGCCGCCCGGCGAGGCCGAGTTGCCGCTCTGCGACACCGCCGACGGGGCCGAGCTGGCGGCCGAGCTGCACCGGGAGGCGCGCGAGCCCTTCGACCTGGCGGCGGGCCGGCCGTTCCGGCTCCGGCTGTTCCGGCTCGGGCCCGAGGAGCACGTGCTCAGCCTGGTGATGCATCACATCGCCACCGACGGCTGGTCGTTGCGGGTGCTCCTCCACGAACTGTCCGCCGGGTACACGGCGCTGCTGGCCGGGCAGGACCCGGAGGCGGTGCTGCCCGAACTGCCGGTGCCGTACCGGCGGTACGCCCAGTGGCAGCGGGAGTACTACCAGGGGCCGGAGCTGGAGGAGATGCTCGACCACTGGGAGAAGGAGCTGCGCGACCTACCGGCCGTCGACCTGGCCGCCGGGCGGCCGCGCCCCCGGCGGCCGACCTTCGCGGCCGACCGCCTGGTCGTCCGGCTCGACCCGGCCCTGCACCGCGCACTCACCGACCTGGCCCGGGCCGCCAGGGGGTCGCTGTTCTCGCTGCTCGGCGCGGCCTTCGCGCTCGCCCTGACCGAGCGCACCGGCCGCCCCGACACCGCGTTCGCCACCCTCCTCGCCGGCCGCGGCGAGCCGGAACTCGAACCGCTGATCGGCTACTTCGTCAACATGGTGGTGCTGCGCGCGGACCTCACGGACGACCCCGCCTTCTGCGAGCTGGCCGCCCGGCTGAACGTCTCCAGCGTGCGGTCCATCGACTACGAGGTGCCGTTCGGCAGCGTGGTGCGCCGCCTCGCCCCCGCCCGCCGCCCCGGGCGCAACCCGCTGGCCCAGGTCACCCTCCAGCTGCGCACCGGCGGCAGCGCCCCGGGCCGCCCCGAGCTGCCGGGCGTGGTCAGCGAGGACGTCGACCTGTACCCCGGGCAGCACGCCTTCGACGCCACGGTGACCTTCATCGAGGACGGCCCGGACTTCCTGCTCAGCATCGAGTACTCGACCGAGGCGTTCGACGCGCCGTGGGCCGCCGGCCTGGCCGACCAGCTGCAGGAGCTGCTCCGGACGGCCGTGGACCGCCCCGGCGCGCGCGTCTCCCGGCTGCTGGCCGCCGTCGCCCCTCACCAACCCCCTCAGGGAGCCTCCTCATGACCGAGCACGCCGATCCCGTCCTCCCGGTGCTGTGGCGGGCCGGCACCGCCGCCGTCGAGTCCGCGCCGCTGACCGGCCTGCGGGCCGGAGCTCCCGCGGACCTCGCCGCCGGGCTGTGCGCGCTGGTACTGCGCTACGGCGGCCTGCGGCCGGTCACCCTCTGGGGCCGCGCCGAGGGCGGGGACGCCTGGACGCAGTGGCGGGTCGACCCCGCCGAACTGGCCGGAACCGGCCCCTCCGCCCCCACGCTGGGGGCCTGCCGGGCCGCCTTCGCCCGGCGCGGGGCGGCGTTCGACCAGGGGCTGGAGCTGTCGGTGGAGCCGCAGTCCTCGCCGGCCGTGTTCGCCCTCTCCCCGGCCGCCGACGGCAGCTGGACGCTCCGCCTGCGCGCCACCGCCCGGCCGGACGACGAGCAGGCGCCCGCCCGGATCACCGCGCACCTGGCCGCCTACCTCGCCGCCCCCGACGAGCTGCGGATCGACCAGGTCGAGCACCTCACCGCCGCCGAGCACGAGCTGGTCGCGGAGGTGAACCGCCCGCAGCCGCCGCTCACCGAGCCGCTCTGCCTGCACCACCGGGTGGAGCGGCAGGTGGCCGCCGGCCCGGAGCGGACCGCCGTGGTCCAGGGCCAGCTGAGCCTCACGTACGGCGAGCTCGACGCCCGGGCCAACGCCCTGGCCGTCCGGATCGCCGGCCACGGCGTCGGGCCCGGCGGGCGGGTCGGGGTGGCGGCGACCCGCAGCGTGGAGCTGGTGGTGGCGGCGTACGCGGCGTTGAAGACCGGCGCCGCCTTCGTCCCGCTGGACCCGATGCTGCCCGCCCACCGCCGCGAGGTGCTGCACCGGCTGGGCCGGGTGGACGTGGTGGTCGCCGACGCGGCGGGCGCCGCCCACCCGGCCACCGGTGTGCCGGTGATCGCGCTCGGCCCGGTCGAGGAGCTGCCGACCGCCTCCCGGGAGGCGCTGCCGGAGGTCGACGTGACCGGCCGGGACCTCGCCTACGTGATCTTCACCTCCGGCTCCTCCGGCGAGCCGAAGGGCGCCCTGCTCGACCACGTCGGCCGGACCAGCATGATCCTCGACCTCAGCTCCCGCTACGGCCTCGGCCCCGGCGACCGGATCCTCGGCGTCTCCTCGCCGAGCTTCGACATGACGGTCTACGACATGTTCGCCGCCCTGATGACCGGCGCCACGCTCGTCCTGCCGGAGCGCGGGCGGGAGAACGACGTCGAGCACTGGGCCGAGCTGGTCGAGCACGCGGGCATCACCGTCTGGCACTCCGTCCCGTCCTCGCTGGCGCAGTTCCTGCGCACCTGGGGTGAGGAGGAGCGGACCGGCGCGCTGCGGGCCTTCCTGCTGGGCGGGGACTGGATCCCGCTGGCCCAGCCGGAGTCGACCCGCAAGGCGTTCCCCGAGGCCCGCTTCATCAGCCTCGGCGGCGCCACCGAGGTCTCGGTGGACAGCACCTACTACGACGTGGCCGCCGTCGACCCGCGCTGGCGCTCGATCCCGTACGGGCGGGCCATGACCAACCAGAGCGCCTATGTGCTGGACGCCTTCGGCACGCCCGCCGCGGTGGACCAGCTCGGCGAGCTGTTCCTCGGCGGGCTGGGCGTCGGCTGGGGCTACCAGGACCGGCCCGCCTTCACCGCCGAGCGCTTCCTGCCCGACCCGTTCTCCGCCGTCCCCGGCGCCCGGCTGTACCGCACCGGCGACCTGGCCCGGCTGCGGGCGGACGGCGAGCTGGAGCTGATCGGCCGGGTCGACCACCAGGTGAAGATCGGCGGGGTGCGGATCGAGCTCGGCGAGATCCAGTCCTGCCTGCGCGAGCACCCGGCGGTGGCGGACGCCATCGTGGTGCCGGTGCGCGACTCGGCGGGCATCGCCCAGTCGCTGGCCGCCTACGTGTCGGTGGCCGAGGCGGCCGAGGCCTCGACCGAGGACCTCCGGGCCCACCTGCGCCGGCGGCTGCCGGAGAGCATGGTCCCGGCCCGGGTGTTCGCGCTCGCCGAGCTGCCGGTCAACCAGAACGGCAAGATCGCCCGGCCGGAGCTGGAACGGCTCGCCGCCGAGGCCGCGGCCGCCCCCGCCGCACCGGAGCGCCCCACCGACCCGGCCGTCCGGGCCGCCGTCGGCGAGACCTGGCACGAGGTGCTGGGCCTGGCAGAAGTCCCGGGCTCCGCCGCCTCGTTCATCGACCTGGGCGGCAACTCGCTGGCCGCGATCCAGGTCGTCGGCCGGCTGAACCGCCGCTTCGGCACGGCGTTGAAGGTCGCCGACCTGATCACCGCCGACACCGTCGCCGAGGTCGCCGCCATCGTCACCGAGCGCCGCGGCACCAGCACCCGCCCCTCCCTGCGCTGACCCCGGGCCACGCACGGCGAGGGCCGGTACCCGCCACGGGTACCGGCCCTCCGTGCGTGCCGTCAGCGCGCGGCGAGGGTGCGGGCCACCGCGTCCCGGTCGACCTTGCCGCTGTGGGTGCGCGGCAGGGCGGCCACCGTGGTGAAGGAGCGCGGGATGTACGGGTCCGGCAGGGTGCGGCGCAGCTCGTCCGCCGCCCGGGCCGCGTCCAGCGGCTCGGCGCCGGCGTCCACCGTCACCACGCAGTGCAGCGAGCGCGAGCCCTGGCCGTCGTCCAGGGCGACGCAGACCGCGGCGGAGACGGTCGGCAGCTCCAGCAGCCGCACCTCGATCTCCAGCAGGTTGACCCGGTAGCCGCGGATCTTGACGTCCTTGTCCCGGCGGGCCAGGAAGGTCACCGCGCCGTCCTCCAGCCGGACCAGGTCGCCGGTGCGGAAGGCCGCGGTGTGCCCCTGCGGGGTCGGCTCGACGGTGACGAAGCGCTTGGCGTTCAGCTCCGGCTGGTTGAGGTAGCCGGGCGACAACGGCGCGCCGGCCACCAGCAGTTCGCCGACGTTGGGCTCGGCCGCGTCCAGCGGGTCGATCAGCAGCTCGCAGCCCGGCAGCGGCACGCCGATCGGCGGCAGCGCGGGCCAGGAGGAGCTGGGGCCGGTCAGGGTGTGCGCCGTGACCATCGCGGACTCGCTCTGCCCGTAGTGGTTGTTCAGCCGGCACCGCGGCAGCCGGGCGAACAGCTCCCGGATGTCCGGGGTGCAGACCAGCTGCTCGCCGGCCGCGTTGACCTCGGCGAGCGCCAGGTGCTCCAGCGACTCCTCCTCGGCCGCCGCCACGGCGAGCATCTGCAGGGCGACGTACGGCAGGAAGAGCCGCTCGATCCGGTTCTCCCCCAGCCACTCCAGCAGTTCGAAGGGGTCCTGCCGCAGCTCCTCCGGCACCACCACGAGCGTGCCGCCGCCGCAGAGGGTGCCGAGCACCTCCTGGAAGGAGACGTCGAAGTTGAGCGGGGCGAACTGGGCGGTGCGCAGGTCCCGGCGGACGGAGTGGCTGCGCTGCCAGTCGGCCATGGTGTCCAGGCAGCTGTGCGGCACGGACACGCCCTTGGGCAGGCCGGTGGAGCCGGAGGTGTAGATGATGTACGTCCACAGCTCGGGGCGGCAGTCCACCTTCGCGGCCGTGCCGGCGGTCGGCAGACCCGCGATCGGCAGGGCGGGCACCGGCACCTCGAACTCCGGCGGCGCGTCCGCGTACAGCAGCAGGCCGGCGCCGCTGTCCTTGAGCATGTGGGCCAGCCGCGCCGCCGGGTACTCGCTGTCCAGCGGGAGGTAGGTGGCGCCCGCCCACATGGTGCCGAGCAGCGCGGCCACCACGGCGGCGCTGCGCCGGCCGGTGACCGCGACCCGGTCCTCCGGGCCGATCCCGGCGGCGGCCAGGCCGTCGGCGATGCCCTTGACCCGGGCCAGCAGCTCGCCGTAGGTCAGGCTGAGCTCGCCGTCGACCACGGCGGTCTCGGTGGGCCTGGCGAGGGCCTGCTCCTCGAACGCGGCCAGCAGGCAGGGCGGGTGGGACTCGCCGCCCCAGAGCGAGAGTGGAGCGGGACTCATGCGGTTCCTCCAGGCGGGAAGGGGGCGGATCAGGACTGGACCTCGTGGTCGAGGCCGCCGAGGTCGTCATCGAAGTCATCGAAGAGGGCGTCGTCGTCGTCGAACAGCGCGTCGTCGTCGAAGAGTTCGTCGATGCCGAGCATGCCCGCGACGACGGCGAAGTAGCGGCCGGTCAGTTCGGGGGAGGCGGCGATGGTGCGCAGCATCTCCAGCCGGGACGGCGTCACGGTGAGCCTGGCCAGCTCCAGGGTGCTCTGGTACGGCTCGGTCAGCTCCTCGTCCCGGCGGCGGGTGAACCGGGCCAGCGCGGCGTCCAGCCGGGCCGGGTCGGCCGTCTCCACCGCCAGCTCCTCGGCCAGGAAGGCGGCCTGGAGCAGGGCGTTGGTGATGCCGCGGGCGCTGATGGTGTCCAGGTGGTGCCCGGCGTCGCCGACCAGCACCCAGCCGGGGCCGTGCCCACGGCGGAAGTAGTTCTGCTGGTCGCCGGTACCGATGATCGCCTCGACCTGGTCCGCCTCGCAGACCTGCTGGTACAGCTCGGGCGCGGTGGAGCGGACGGCCGCCAGGTGGTGGCGGAACGGGTCCTGCTTGACCTCGGCGAAGCGGTCCTGCGGGAAGTAGGTCGAGATCAGGGTGAGGTCGTCGTGGGTGGGGATCCGGACGATCCAGTTGCCGGGGCTCTCGTGGAAGCCGAAGCCGGTGCTGATGCCCGTCCAGGCGGTGTAGTACACGCAGCTGGCCCGCGGGTCGCTCACCTCCAGTGGCGCGTCCACGAGTTGGGCCACCCGGGAGCGCATCCCGTCGGCCCCGACCACCAGCCGGGCGTGCTCGGTGCGCACCCCGGTGGCGGTGCGGAAGCGGACACCGGTGACCCGGCCGTCGGAGTGCACCAGCTCCTGGAGGTTGGCCCGGTCGACGAACTCGACGCCCGCCTTGACGGCCGCGTCGACCAGCAGCTGGTCCAGCACCCGGCGGCGCGGGGCGAAGGCGGCCGGGGCGCCCGGCATCACCGGCGCCGGGGCGGCCAGCCGGACTCCGCCGACCTCGTAGCTGATGGTGTCCAGCACCGGGCAGCCGGAGTCCAGCAGCGCCGGGAGGACGCCCCACTCGGAGAGCTTGGCCACGCCCGGCTGGTGGATGAACAGGGTGGACATGGTGTCCGAGGGGAAGGCGGCCCGGTCGATCAGCAGCACCTTGCGGCCGGCCCGGGCCAGCAGCAGGGCGGTGGCGGCGCCCGCGACCCGGGCGCCCACCACCACGGCGTCCCAGCCGCCGCTCACCGCTCGGCCCCGGCGGGCTGCGCGTCGGCCACGGGCTGCGGATCGGCGGGCTGTGCGTCGGCGGCCAGCTTCTCCGCGACCAGTTCCTCCAGCGTCCGCGCCGTGGCCCGCACCGTCGGCTCCGAGTAGAGCGTGACCAACGGGAACTCCACCCCGAGCCGCTGGCGCACCCGCGCGGTGAACCGGGTGGCGATCAGCGAGTGCCCGCCGAGCATGAAGAAGCCGTCCTCGGCGCCGATCCGCTCGACGCCGAGCAGCTCCCGCCACACCCCGGCGACGAACTGCTCGGAGGGCGTACGCGGCGCCTCGCCGCCGGAGGCCTGCGCACCGGCCGGCGGCTCGGGCACCGTCAGCGCCCTGCGGTCCACCTTGCCGTTGGCGTTCAGCGGGAAGGCCCGCTCGACCACCAGCTGGGCGGGGATCATGTACTGCGGCAGCCACTCCTTGGCGTGCTCGCGGACCGCCTCCAGCGTCGGCGGGTCGGCCGGGTCGACGGCGGTGACGAAGGCCACCAGCCGCTGCGCCGGGCCCTGCGCCGCGACCACCACCACGGCCTCCTTCACCTGCGGGTGGCCGAGCAGCGCCGTCTCGATCTCGCCGAGTTCGACCCGCATGCCGCGGATCTTGACCTGGTGGTCGCTGCGCCCGACGAAGCGGAAGCCGCCGTCGGGGTGCAGCAGGCCCTGGTCGCCGGTGCGGTAGAGCCGCTCACCGGGGCGGAACGGGTCGGGCAGGAAGGCCCCGGCGGTGCGGGCCGGGTCGTTGAGGTAGCCGCGGGCCAGGCCGAGCCCGCCGATGTACAGGTCCCCGACCACGCCGACCGGCACCGGCCGCAGTTCGTCGTCCAGCACGTGCACGGTGTTGTTGTCGAACGGGCGGCCCAGGTTGACCGCTCCGGTGGCGCTCGCGTCGGCCGGCCCGCAGGTGTGGCAGGTCGAGTCGATGGACACCTCGGTGGCGCCCCAGGTGTTGTGCAGCGCGCCCGGCATCAGCCGGTGGAAGCGCTCGACGGTCGACGGGGTGAGCGCCTCCCCGCTGGAGGTGGTGTTGCGCAGCAGCGGCGGCACCCGCTCGGGCACCTGCTCCACCAGGTCGAGCACCGCGTTCAGCATGCTCGGGACGACCTGGAGGTACACCGACTCGTAGCGGGTGGCGGCCTCCAGCACCGCCACCGGGTCCCGGTGGCGGCCCGGTTCGAGCACGGCGACCCGGCCGCCGACCGAGAGCGGCCAGAAGATCTCCAGGGCGGCGTCGTCGAAGGTCAGCGTGGTCTTGTGGAGCACCGTCTCGCCCCGGGCCAGCCGGTGCTTGCGCTGCATCCAGACCATCCGGTTCACCCAGCCGCGGTGCCGGCTGGCCACGCCCTTGGGCATGCCGGTGGAGCCGGAGGTGTAGTAGACGGAGACCAGGTTCTCGGGGTGCGGACGGGGGCCCTCGGCCGGGGCCCCGGGCACCCCGGCCGGGTCGACGCCGGCGGGGGAAATGTCGGAGGGGGAAACGTCCGCATGGTCGAGTTCCGCCGGGTCCACGGTCACCACGCCGACCGAGGCCGCGTCGACCTCCTCGGCCAGGGCCCGCGCCGCCAGCAGCACCGGCGCGCCCGCGTCGGCCAGGATCTGCCGGATCCGGGCCGGCGGGCTGGCCGGGTCCAGCGGCAGGTAGGCGCCGCCGGCCTTGAGGATGCCGAGCAGCCCCACCACCATCTCCGCCGAGCGCTCCAGGCAGATGCCGACCGCGCGCTCGGGGCCGACCCCGCGCGCCCGCAGCTCCCGGGCGAGCGCCTCGGCCCGCCCGTCCAGCTCGCGGTAGCTGAGCCGGGCCGTTTCGGAGACCACCGCGACGTCGTCCGGGGTGCGCGCCGCCTGCGCCTCGAACAGCTCGTGCAGGCAGGCGTCGGCCGGGAACTCGGCGGTGGTTCCGTTCACCTCCCGGTCGAGCCGGATTTCCGCCGCGGAACGCAGTTCGATACCGGCCAGCGGTGCCTGCGGATCGGCCAACGCCCCCTCCAGCAGAGCGCGGTAATTCGCGCCGAGCCGGGCGACGGTCGCTTCGTCGAAGAGGTCGCTGTCATAGGCGATGACCCCGGCCACGGAACCGTCCGCGGCTCGTGCGAGGTCGAACTCCAGGTCGGTCTGGACGAATCCGGTCGGTACGTTCCAGCGGCTCGTCCGCAGACCCTCCAGCGGGAGGGGGGCCGGGGACTCCTGGTGGTATCCGAATACCGCCTGAACCAGCGGCGAGTGGCTGACCGCACCCTGACTGTCCGTCACCTTGACGATTTCGTCGAAAGGCACCGACTGGTTGCGGAATCCCCCGATGAAGGTGGAACGGCAGCGCTGGAGATAGTCCGAGAAGCTCTCGCCGCGCCGGCTCCGGCTGCGCAGCGGAAGGATGTTGACGAAGAATCCGACCGTCTCGTCGAGGGCGGAGTCGTCCCGGTTGGTGACGGGCGCGCCCACCACCACGTCGCGCTCCCCGGTGTAGGCGTGCATCAGCAGGGTGAAGGCCGCCAGCAGCACCACGTAGTCGGTGGTGCGGTGCCGGGCCGCGGTCTGCCGCACCCGCTCGGCCAGGCCGGCGTCCAGCGTGAAGTCCAGCAGTTCGCCGCGGAACCGCTGCCGGGCCGGCCGGGGCCGGTCCAGCGGGAGTCGCAGCAGGTCGGGGGCGCCGGCCAGGTGCTCGGCCCAGTAGGAGAGTTGGCGCTCCGCCAGACCGTCGGCGAGCCGCCGGGCCAGCGCCGCGCCGTACTCGGCGTAGTCGTGCCCGGCCGGTCCGGCCTGCTCGGCGGCCGGCGGGCGCCCGGCCAGCACCTCCGCGTAGCCGCGGCCGATCTCGGCGGCGATCACCGCGTTCGACCAGCCGTCGGTGACGATGTGGTGCAGGTTCAGGAGCAGCGTCCACTCCGCGTCCGCCGACCGGAACAGCCGGAAGTCGAAGACTCCGGGGCGCTCCAGGTCGAACGGCTCCGCGGCGGCCTCCCGCACCCGGGCCCGGAGGGAATCGGGATCCCCCCTCAGGTCGTGCACGGGAAGGCTGAACTCCAGTTGGTCGACGATGACTTGCACGGGCTGGTCGTCGACCACGGAAAAACCGGTCCGCAGCGCGGCGTGCCGGGATATCAGTGCACGGATTGACTGTTCCAGCGCGGGGACATCGAGTCCCCCCCTGATCTCGTGCGCCACCGGGCCGTTGTAGAGCGGGAGCCGCGGATGCAGGCTGTGCAGGAGCCACAGCCTGCGCTGTTGCGGCGAGATCGGAACGACACGCTCGGGCATGGGTTGATCCCCCGCTCTCATCACTGCAAGATGCCGCGAGACTACCCTACTCGATGCGATCATGACAGAGGTCAAATCCCTTACGGGCGAGGCAAGATCTTGCCCCTTGCCGAGCGAATTCCCGCCTGTATGCTGACGTTCCTGGGGGACGCGGAGGTGTCTCCATACCCAGGAGGAAAGGGCGTCTACGAGCCGTGGACAGCGAGTTCCCCGCCCAATCGGACGCCGCGGACGAGGATCCGTTCCCGGCGTCGAAGGTCCAGGAGCAACTCTTCCTCGCACAGCAGACCGTGGGTGACGCACCGACCTTTCACATCCCGTGCTTCTGGGAAGTCCGGGGACCGGTCGACATCCGTGCACTCCGGAATGCCGTGACCGCCGTGCTCGCACGGCACGAGGCGCTGCGCACCACTTTCCGCATTCACGAACAGGGACTCCTCCAGGTCGTCCATCCGGAACCGCGGCTGGAATGGCGCCTGGCCACCTGCCGGGACGCGGAGGAACTCGAACAGCGGATGGCGCACGCCGCCCGCGCCCCCTTCGACCTGGAACACGGCCCGCTGGTCCGGGCCGGTGTACTGAGCTGCGCCGACGGCAGCCACGTGGTGGCGCTCTGCTGCCACCACGCCGTCTTCGACGGCTGGTCGGCCAAACTGGTGCGCGACGAACTGATCGCCCACTACCGGGCGTTCACCACCGGCACCGAACCCGACCTGCCCGAGGTCGAGTACCAGTACGGCGACTACTCGCTCTGGCACGACGAGTGGCTGGAGAGCCCGGCCGGCGAACGCGCCCGGCGCGCCTGGGTCGAACTGCTCGCCGGTGAACTCCCCGTACTGGAACTACCGGGGGACGTCCGGGCCGACCGCACCACCCCCGCCGACCGGGACGCCGTATCCACCGCCCCCGGAGGCACCGCCGACCTCCCGCTGCCCGGCCCGGCCGTCGAACGGCTCGCCGCGCTGGCGACCGAGCTGCGCACCACGCTGTTCACCGTCCTGCTGGCGGCCTACGACCTGCTGCTCGCCGACCGCACCGGCCTGCGCGACGTCATCGTGGGCACCCCGGCGCTCAACCGCAGCCGGACCGAGTTCCAGCGGACCGTCGGCTGCTTCGTCAACATGATCGCGGTCCGCACCGACCTCGAAGGCCCGCGCACCTTCCGCGAGTTGGTGGAGCGGGTGCGCGCCGCCGTGCTGCGCGCCCAGGACCTCCAGGCGGTGCCCTTCGAGACGGTGGTCAAGGACGTCCGGCCGACCCGGCACCAGGACCACTCACCGGTCTTCCAGGTCGCCTTCACCGTCGGCGAGGACTTCTTCGAGCCGGTCCGCGCCGGGGAGTTGGAGTTCCGGCCGGTCGAGGTCCCGTCGGTCACCGCCAAGTACCAGCTCGCCCTCCAGGTCAACCGCACCCCGGACGGCGCGGTCGCCGAGTTCGAGTACCGGGCCGACCGCTTCTCGCCCGGGTGGATCGCCGACTTCGGCGCCCGCTACGCCCGGGTGCTGGAGCTGGCCGCGGAGCAGCCGGACCGCCCGCTGAGCGACTTCCTCGGCTCCGCCGCCCCGTCGGCCGCCGCCGAACTCGCCACCCCGGGCGGCGATCGCGCCGATGCCGACGCCTCCCCTACCGTCGCCGACCCCGCCGACGCCGCCCCCGCCGACGCCGCCCCGCGCGACGAGACCGAGCAGGTGCTCACCGAGGTCTGGGCCGAGGTGCTGGGCCGCCCCGCCGTCGGCATCGACGACAACTTCTTCGAGCTCGGCGGCGACTCCATCAGCAGCGTGCAGATCGTCGCCCGGGCCGGCGCCCGCGGCCTCGGCTTCCGGGTCCGCGACCTGCTCCGCAACCAGACCGTCCGCGAACTGGCCCCGCTGGTCCGGGCCACCGAGCCCGCCGACGGCGGCGCGCCCACCACCGGCCCGTTCGACCTCGTCGCGGCCGAGGACCGGCCCCGGCTGCCCGCCGACGCCGTCGCCGCCTACCCGCTCACCGCCCTGCAGTCCGGCATGCTCTACCGCAGCGGCCAGCAGGCGCACACCGCGATGTACCACGACGTGCTGGTGAGCCGGCTGCGGGTGGCCTTCTCCGCCGCGGCCTGGCGCACCGCCGTGGCCCAACTGCTGGAGCGCCACGAGCTGTTGCGCACCTCCTTCGCCCCCGGCGGCTTCACCGAACCGCTCCAGGTGGTGCACGGGCGGATCGCCCACCCGCCGGTCAGCTTCGAGGACCTGCGCGGCCTGCCGGAGCCGGAGCAGCGGGCCCTGATCGACCAGCGCACCGACTGGGAGGGCCGCAACCTCTTCGACTGGGAGCGCCCGCCGCTGATCCGCTACCACCTCGCCCGGCTGGCCGAGGACGAGGTCCAGCTGTGGACGGTGGTCCACCACGCCGTGATCGACGGCTGGAGCGAGCGGATCCTGTTCGGCGAGCTGCTCTCGCTCTACCTCGCGGCGTTCGCCGGCGGCCCGGCCGCCCTGCCGCCGCCGCCCCGCGCCCACTACCGCTCCTTCGTCGCCCTGGAGCGCGCCGCCGTCCGCGACCAGCGGCAGCTCGCCTTCTGGCAGGAGCAGCTGGACGGCCTCGCGCTCGGCTCCGTCCCGGCCGCCCCGGGCACCGGGGTGCCGGACATGACGGTGGTGCCGCGCGAGCTGCCCGCCGAACTGTCCGCCGGGCTCGGCGTGCTGGCCGCCCGCCTGCAGGTCCCGGTGCGGATCGTGCTGCTCACCGCGCACCTGCGGGTGATCGCGCTGCTGACCGGCGCCGAGGACGTGGTCTCCGGCGCGGTCTACAACGGCCGGATAGCCGAGCCGGACGGGGACCGGGTGGTCGGGCTGTTCCTGAACACCCTCCCGGTCCGCTGCCGGGTGGCGGCCGCCGGGAGCTGGTCCGAGCTGATCCGGCAGGTCGCCGCGACGGACCTCGCGATCCAGCCGCACCGCCGCTTCCCGATGCCGGAGCTGCGCGGCCGGGTGGCCGGCGCGGCCGCCTTCGAGACCTTCTTCAACTACACCCACTTCCGCAACGAGTCGGACGTCCCCACCGGCGGGGTGGAGGTGCTGGACGAGTACAGCCACACCCCCACCGACTTCCTGCTCGGCTCGGAGTTCTCCCGCGACACCTCGACCGACCTGATCGGGCTCGGCCTGCGCTACGACGCCGACCGGATCGCCGCGGCCGACGCCGACCGCTACTTCGGCTACCACGTGGCCGTGCTCCGGGCCATGCTGGCCGACCCGGCCGCCTCCCCCACCGCCGCCCCGCTGCTGGCCCCGGCCGAACTCGCCGAACTGGCCGAGTGGAACCGGACGGAGCGCAGCCACCCCGGCCCGCACCTGCTGCACGAGGCGATCACCTGGCGGGCCGCCGAGCGGTCCGAGGCCCCCGCCGTGCTGTTCCGCGACCGGGTGCTGGACTACGCCGAACTGGACGGCCGGGCCAACACCCTGGCGCACCGGCTGGCCGCCCTCGGCGTCCGGCCCGGCGACCACGTCGGCCTCGTCCAGGAGCGCTCCCCGGAGCTGGTGGTCTCGCTGCTCGGCGTGCTCAAGGCGGGCGGCGCCTACGTCCCGCTGGACCCGGCCGACCCGGCCGGGCGCACGGCCGCCCTGCTGGCCGAGTCCGGCTGCCGGGTGGTGCTCACCGCCGCCGGCACCGAGGGCTTCGAACTGCCGGACGCCCCGGCCGGGTTCGTCGTCGAGTTCGTCCCGGACGACCTCCCGGCCGACACCTCGCCACCCACAGTCGCGGTGCGGCCGGCCGACCCGGCGTACGTCATCCACACCTCCGGCTCCACCGGCCGCCCCAAGGCCGTGGTGGTCTCCCACCGGGCGATCGCCAACCGGCTGGACTGGATGCAGGAGGAGTTCCGGCTGACCGCCGAGGACCGGGTGCTGCAGAAGACGCCGTACACCTTCGACGTCTCGGTGTGGGAGTTCTTCTGGCCGCTGCGCGAGGGCGCCGCGCTGGTCGTCGCCGAGCCCGGCGGCCACTGGGACCCTGGCTACCTCGAACAGGTGCTGGCCCGGCAGGCCGTCACCGTGGCGCACTTCGTCCCCTCGATGCTGCGGGCCTTCCTGGACGCCGCCGACCTCTCCGCCGCCACCGCGCTGCGCCAGGTCGTGTGCAGCGGCGAGGCGCTGCCGGCCGAGCTCCAGCGGGACTTCCTGGACCGTTCCAAGGCCGCCCTGGCGAACCTGTACGGCCCCACCGAGGCGGCCGTGGACGTGACGTACTGGCACTGCGTGCGCGAGGACGCGGACACCGTGCCGATCGGCCGGCCGATCGCCAACACCCGGATCCACCTGCTCGACCCGGCCGGCCACCCCGTCCCGGTCGGCGTGACCGGTGAGCTGTACATCGGCGGCGTCGGCCTGGCCGACGGCTACCACGGCCGCCCGGACCTCACCGCCGAGCGCTTCGTCGAGCACACCTGGCCGGACGGCGGCACCGAACGCCTCTACCGCACCGGGGACCTCGCCCGGCGCCGCCCGGACGGCGCGATCGAGTACCTGGGGCGCCGCGACGCCCAGGTGAAGGTCCGCGGCATGCGGGTCGAGCCCGGCGAGGTCGAGGCCGTGCTGTCCGCGCACCCGGACTGCGGCTCGGCCGCGGTGACCTTCGACGGCGAGCGGCTGGTCGGCCACTACACCGCCCGGCCCGGCGCCGAGCTGCCCGCCGGGGAGCTGCGCCGGCACACCGAGCGGCTGCTGCCCGGGCACATGGTGCCCGCGGTCTGGGTGCCGCTCGCCGAACTGCCGCTGACCGTCAGCGGCAAGGTCGACCGCAAGCGGCTGCCGGCCCCCGGCCGGGCCGCCCGCAGCGCCGCGCCCGCCCGTCCGCTCGGCCCGGCCGAGGCCCTGGTCGCGGCCGCCTGGACGGACGTGCTGGGCACCGCGGACTTCGGCGTCGACGAGGGCTTCTTCCAGGTCGGCGGGCACTCGCTGGCCGCCGTCCGGCTGATCGGGCGGCTGCGCCGGGACTTCGACCGCCGGCTGACCGTCGCCGAGCTGTTCACCCACGACACGGTGGAACGCCTGGCCGCCCTGCTGTCCGCGCCCGCGCCGGCCGCGGCCGGGAACGGCTGGGAGGTGCTGGCGCTGCGCCCCGGCCCCGCCGCGCCGCTGTGGCTGTTCCCCCCGGTCGGCGGCAGCGCCCTGGGCTACCTGGCCCTGGCGGGCGCGCTGGACCCGCGGCTGGCCGTGTCCGGGCTGGACTGCGCCGAGCCGGTCGGGAGCACCGTGGAGGAGATGGCCTCGGCCGCCGTGGCCCGGATCGTCCGGGACCACCCGGCCGGGCCGGTCCACCTGGCGGGCTGGTCCTTCGGCGCGGTGCTGGCCTTCGAGGCCGCGGGCCTGCTGACCGCGGCCGGGCGGGAGGTGACGCTCTGCATGGTCGACGCCGCCTTCCCCGCGCCCGAACAGCTCGACGGGCTGGACGACGACCGGACCACCGAGGCGCTGCTCCAGGACACCCTGGCCCTCACCGGTGCCCCGCCGGACGAGTCCGGCAGCGAGGCCTGGCAGGCGCGCCACCGCGTCTTCGCCACCAACCTGCGGGCGCACCACGCCTACCGGCCGCGCCGCCACCCCGGCGACGTGGTCTACCTGGAGAGCCGGGACGGCCGGGCCCTGGGCAGCGCCGAGGCCTGGCGCGCGGTGGTGGCCGGCGGGTTCCGGCTGCACCGCCTCGACACCGACCACTACGGGCTGGTCCGGCAGCCGCACGTACGGGCCGTCGCGGACGTCCTCGGCGCCGCCGCGCTCGGCGGCTGACCGCTCCGCACCACGCTCCGGCCCCCCGCAGCACCGCTCCGCCCCACCGCCCCACCACCGAATCGACGGGAACAAGGAGTTCACGGCGCCATGCAGACCGACGCGGGCAAATGGCTGTTCCGCCCCCCATCCGAGGACGCCCCGGCACGGATCTTCCTCTTCCCGTACTCGGGCACCGGCGCGTCGATGTACCGCGCCTGGCCCGAGCGGATCGGCGAGGTCGAGGTGTGCCTGGTGCAGCTGCCCGCGCGGGAGAACCGCCTGCGCGAGCCGCACCCGGTCACCTACCAGAACCTGGCCACGGCCGCCGCCGCGGCGCTGGCCCCGCTGGTGGACCGCCCGACCGGCTTCTTCGGTCACTGCGGCGGCGCGCTGTCCGCCTTCGCCACCGCGCTGGAACTGGAGCGGGTCCACGGCAGGGAGCTGACCGCGCTCTTCATGTCCTCCCAACTCGCCCCCGACGAGGACCCGTTCGGCCGCTGGCTGTGGCTGGAGCGGGACGACCTCGCGGTCGAGCTGAACGTGCTCGCCGAGGCGGCCGGGACCAGGATGGACCCGGACTTCCTCGACGTGGCCCTGGACGTGCTGGAGGAGGACCTCGCCGCCCAGCGCCGCTACCGGCTGGACGCCCCCGAGCCGCTCGCCTGCGCCGTGCACGCGGTCGGCTGGCGGCACGACGTGGAGATCCGCCCGGAGCAGCTGGACGGCTGGAGCCGGTACGTCCCGGCGGCCCGGCACCACCGGCACCTGCTGGACGGCGGCCACCACGCCTTCCTGGCCGCCCCGCAACCGCTGCTCGACCTGATGGGCCGCGCGATGACCTCGGAAGGACCGGCGGCATGAAGCTCGACGGACTGTGGAACCACGCGGACTTCCGCAGACTCTGGGCCGGCCAGACGCTCTCCATGCTGGGCACCAACATGGTGGCGGTGGCCGTCCCGCTGATCGCTGCGGTCAGCCTGGGCGCCTCGGTGTTCCAGATGGGCCTGCTGCTGGCCACCGAGTTCCTGCCCTACCTGCTGATCAGCCTGTTCGTCGGGGTCTGGCTGGACCGGCGGCCGAAGAAGATGATCATCGTGGCGGCGGACGCCGTCCGCTCGCTGATCCTGCTCTCCGTCCCGCTGCTGTCCTGGGCCGACCTGCTGAGCGTCCCGCTGCTGCTCGTGGTGGTGTTCGGCACCGGCGCCTGCAGCACCGTCTCGGACATCGGCAACGCCGCCATCCTGCCCGCCCTGGTCGAGCGTGAGGACCTGGTCGAGGGCAACAGCAAGCTGGAGATGAGCAGTTCGGTCTCCAACATCGGCGGCCGGACCTTCGGCGGCCTGCTGGTGCAGCTGCTCACCGGCCCGGTCGTCATCATGGTCAACGTCTTCGCCTTCGGGCTGGCGGCGGCCTGCACCCTGCGCATCCGCAAGAAGGAGCCGGTGCCGGAGCGCCCGGCCGACGGCCCGCCGTCCTCGATGTGGAAGGAGATCGGCGAGGGCCTCTCCTTCATCTTCGGCAACGCGACCCTGCGCACCCTGGTGCTGGTCACCTTCCTGATCAACTTCTCCGCCATCGCCATCGACCCGGTGTTCCTGGTGTTCATCACCCGCACCCTGGACCTGCCCGGCATCCTGGTCGGCGCGCTGCTGGCCGGCACCGGCGTGGGCTCGCTGCTGGGCGCCCTGTTCGCGGCCCGGCTGGGCAAGCTGCTGCCCTTCGGCCGGATGGTGGTCTGGTGCACGGTGGCGATGACCGGCGTCGAGCTGGTCATCCCCGCCGCGACGGTGATGCCCACGGTCATCGCCTTCGCGATGCTGATGTTCGTCCAGGTCGCCTACGCCGTGCTGGTGATCGCCAGCGCCGTCAACATCCGCAGCTACCGGTCGGCGATCACCCCGGACGCCATGCAGGGCCGGATGAACGCCTCCACCCGGATGATCGTGATGGCCGGCACGCCGTTCGGCGCCATGGCCGGCGGCGCGCTCGGCAGCTGGCTGGGCACCCAGTGGGCGATCGTGGTCTGCGCCGGCGGCATCGGGATCGCCGCCGTCCTGCTGGCCCTCTCCCCGGTGCGCGGCGCCACCGGGATCCCCACCGAGGTCCCCGCCCCGGCGCCCGCCGCCGCCTGACGGCCCGTCGGGCCGACCCGCCCGGCCCGGCATCCGTACGCAACCCCCACGACCAGGAAGGCCAGAAGGTCTCGTGAACGACACCGACGCGGTCGGCCGCGCCACACTGGACGCCGTCTTCGCCCAGGCGCTGGCGGAGGAGGCGGGCTCCACGGCCGCCGCCCCCGCGACCGCCGCCGTCCCGGCCCCCCGCCCGGGCGACGGGCGGGAGCCCGCGTCGCTGGCGCAGAAGCGGCTCTGGTTCCTGGAGCAGCTGAACGGCCCCAACAGCACCTACAACGTCCCGTTCCGGCTCCGGCTGGTCGGCGAACTCGACACCGGGGCGCTGCGGCTGGCCGTCGGCGACCTGGTGGCCCGGCACGAGGGCCTGCGCACCACCTTCGCCGGTGACGAGGACGAGGTCCTCCAGCTGCTCCTCGACCCGGACGAACTCCCCTGGGAGCAGCTGGACCTGACCGAGCTCGGCGAGCCGGCGGTGATCGCGCTGATCGAGGAGGAGAGCCGGCTCCCGTTCGCCCTGGCCGGCCGGCCGCTGTTCCGGGCGAAGCTGATCCGCTCCGGTACGGAAGGGGCGGCGCCGGTCCACCACCTGGCCGTCACCATGCACCACGCGATCACCGACGGCTGGTCGGAGGGGCTGTTCTTCCGGGAGCTGGGCGCCTGCTACACCGCCCGGGTCGGCGGCCCGCCGGCCGGCCTGGCGCCGCTGCCGGTGCGCTACGCCGACTACTCGGCCTGGGAGGCCGAGCCGGCCACCGTGGAGCTCTACCGCGGCCAGCTGGCCTTCTGGCGCGAGCAGTTGGCCCGGCTGCCGGAGGAGGCCGGGATCCCGGCCGACCTGCCGCGGCCGGTGCTGCTCAGCGGCGAGGGCGCCAGCGTCACGGTGCCCGTCCCGGCCGACCTCCAGCGGCGGCTGGCCGCCTGGGGCGCCGGGCACGAGGCCTCGCTGTTCGCCACCGCGGTGACGGTGCTGGCCGCGCTGCTGCACCGCTACAACGGCGAGGAGCGGGTGGTCGTCGGAGTGCCGGTGGCCAACCGGCCGCGGGCCGAGTGGGAGCCGGTGATCGGCTACTTCGCCAACACCCTGGCCGTGCCGGTGGACCTCGCCGGTGACCCGACCCTGCGCCAACTGCTCGGCCAGGTACGGACGGTGGCGGCGGAGGCGCTGTCGAACCAGAACGTGCCGTTCGACCGGGTGGTGGAGGCTCTAGGCGTCGTCCGGGACCCGTCCCGCAACCCGGTGTTCCAGGTGATGTGCAGCGTCAACCAGGTGGTGCCGCCGCCGGAGCTGCCGGGCCTGGCGGTGGAGATCGTGGAGATGCGCAACGACTCCGCCAAGTTCGACCTGGAGCTCGCGGTGAGCTACACCGCGGACGAGGTCGGCTTCGCCTTCGACTACGCCACCGACCTGTTCGAGCGGGAGACGGTGGAGCGGCTCGCCGCCGACTACCTGGCCCTGCTGGAGGCCTTCCTGGCCGAGGGCGCGGCGAGCGTCGGCGCGGTGGCGCTGGGCGCCCACGGTCCGGCCGAGGTGGACGGCGTCGAGGCGGAGGTCCGCGACCGCTACGGCAACCGGGCGCCCACCGGGGTGTACGGCGAGCTGCTGCTGGCCGGCCAGCCGAGCGGGCGCCGGGCCCGGGTGCTGGCCGACGGCCGGGTCGAGGACGCCGCCGAGCCGGCCGAGCGGGCCGAACAGGCCCGCCCGGCCACCGACGGCTCCGCCGCCCCCGCGACCGCCACCGAGCGGGCGCTGGCCGCGATCTGGTCCCGGCTGCTGGGCACCGAGAAGGTCGGCCGGGACACCGACTTCCTGCGCGACGGCGGGGACTCGCTGCTGGCCACCCGGCTGGTCGCCCGGATCCGCCGGCAGTGGTCGGTCAAGCTGTCCGTCCGCCACGTCCTCAGGACCCCGGTCCTCGCCGACCTGGCCAAGCTGCTGGACGAGGCCGCCGCCGCGCCCGCCGAGACGCCCGCCCGCAGCGCGATCCCGGCCGCCACCGGGCCCCGGCCCGAGCTGCTGCCGCTGTCGATGGCCCAGCGCGGGATCTGGATCGTCAACCGGCTCGGGCAGCAACAGGCCTTCTACCACATGCCGTTGGCGGTGCGGATCGAGGGCGAGCTGGACCTCGCCGTGCTCGCCGCCGCCGCCGCGGACCTCGGCCGCAGGCACGAGATCCTGCGGACGGTCTTCCCCGCCGACGCGGGCGCGCCGCGCCAGTCGGTGCAGCCGCCCGAGGCCGTCGCCCAGGTGGTCCGGGCCAGTGCCGTTCACCCCAACGGCCTCCAGCAGGCGCTGCGGGACGCGCTGGAGACCCCCTTCGACCTGACCACCGAAGTCCCGCTGCGGCTGCACGTGTTCAGCACCGGTCCGCGCTCCCACGTGCTGCTGGTGGACGTCCACCACATCGCCTGCGACGGCCTCTCGCTCGCCCCGCTCTGCCGCGACCTGGCCACCGCCTACGCCGCCCGGGCCGCCGGCCGGGCCCCCGACTGGCACGAACTCCCCATCCAGTACGCCGACTTCGCGCTCTGGCAGGCGCAGCAGCTGGGCCGGGCCGAGGACCCGGACAGCCCCTTCGGCCGGAGCCTGGAGTTCTGGACCAAGGCCCTGGCCGGGCTCCCCGAGGAACTCGCCCTGCCCGGGGCCCGCCCGCGCCCGGCCGCGCCGACCTTCCGCGGCCTGCCCACCCGGGTGGAGGCCGGCCCCGAGCTGTACCGGCGGATCACCGCGGCCGCCCACGAGCACGGCGCCAGCGTCTTCATCGTGCTCCAGGCCGCCCTCGCCGCGATGCTCACCCGCCTCGGCGCCGGCACCGACATCCCGCTCGGCACCCCCACCGCGGGCCGCTCCGACCAGGCGCTGGACGACCTGGTCGGCTGCTTCATCAACACCGCCGTGCTGCGCGCCGACACCTCCGGCGACCCGAGCTTCCGCACCCTGATCGCCCGGGTGCGGGAGACCAACCTGGCCGCGCACGACCACCTGGACCTGCCCTTCGACGAGATCGTCACCGCCCTCAACCCGCCCCGCCGGCACGGCCGCAACCCGCTGTTCCAGGTGATGGCCAGCCTCAACGGCGAGCCCGAGCCGGTCCCGGCGCTCGGCGGACTGCCCACCGAGCCCTTCGACCTCGGCACCCCCGCCACCCCGTTCGACCTCACCATGGAACTGACCGAGGACCGCGCCCGCGCCACCATCAGCGGAGTGCTCACGGTCAGCGCCGACCTCTTCGACGAGGCCGCCGGGGCCGCCCTGGCCCAGCGGCTGCTGCTCGCCCTGGAGATCGCCACCGAGCGGCCCGACCTGCCGCTCTCGCACTGGGAACTGCTGCTCCCGGGCGAGCGCGAGGCCGTCCTCGGCCGCTGGAGCACCGGCCTCCCCGGGCCCGGCGCGGCCACCTTCGCCGAGCAGTTCGAGCAGGCGGTGGCGGCCGCGCCGGACGCCCCCGCGCTGGAGACGGACGACCTCACCCTGAGCTACGCCGAGCTGGACGAACAGGCCAACCGGCTGGCCGCCGAACTGGTCGCCCGCGGTATCGGACCGGAGAGCACCGTCGCCCTCGCGCTGCCCCGCAGCGGGGAGCTGGTGCTCGCCGTACTGGCGGTCGCCAAGGCGGGCGGCGCCTTCCTGCCGCTGGACGTCCGGTTCCCGGTCGAGCGGCTGTCCTTCATCCTCGCGGACGCCGGGGCCGCACTGGTGGTCACCGACGAGGACGGCGCCGCCGCGCTCCCGGCCGACGCCCCGCCGGTCCTGCTGCTGGACGACCCCGACCTGCTGGACACGCTCGGCGAGCACTCCGGCGAGCGCCCGGCCACCGCCCCGGTGCACCCGGCGAACGCCGCGTACGTGCTGTACACCTCCGGGTCGACCGGGCAGCCCAAGGGCGTGGTGGTCACCCACACCGGGCTGGCCCCGCTCGCCGAGCAGCTGCACCGGGCCGTCCTGCTGCCCGAGACCGCCGCCGCGGCGGCCGGCGGGGAGCAGCCCCGGATGCTCCAGCAGGTGTCCCCCACCTTCGACATGTACGTGATGGAACTCCTGATGGCCTTCCGCTCCCGGGCCGTGCTGGTGGTGGCGCCCCCGCACCCGGTGCTCGGCGAGGAGCTGGCCGTCCTGCTCGAACAGCGGCGGATCAGCCACGCCGTGCTGACCCCGACGGCGCTGGCCGCCCTGCCCGCCCGCGACTACCCCGCGCTGCGCGCGATCGTCAGCGGCGGCGAGGCGATCGGCACCGAGCTGGTGGACCAGTGGGGGCGCGGGCACCGGCTGCACAACGCCTACGGGCCGACCGAGACCACCGTGCTCGGCACCCTGTCGGGCCCGCTGCGCCCGGCGGCCGGGCCGCCGCTCGGCGAACCGATCGCCGACTCCCGGCTGTTCGTCCTGGACGCGGCGCTGCGCCCCGTCCCGCCGGGCGTCACCGGGGAGCTGTACCTCGCCGGGGCGAGCCTGGCCCGCGGCTACCTGGGCCGCCCCGACCTGACGGCGGACCGCTTCCTGCCCTGCCCGTACGGCGCGCCCGGCGAGCGGATGTACCGCACCGGCGACCTGGCCCGGTGGACGCCCGACGGCGAGCTGCACTACCTGGGGCGCAGCGACGGGCAGGTGAAGATCCGCGGGGTGCGGATCGAGCTCGGCGAGATCGAGTCCGTCCTAGGGGCGCACCGCAAGGTCGCCAACTCGGCCGTGGTGGTGGACCGTTCGGCGGCCTCCGGGCCGCGCCTGGTCGCCTTCGTCTCCCCGGCGGACCCGGCCGACCCGGCCGCCCGGCCCACCCCGGCCGAGCTGCGGGCGCACTGCACCCGCTCGCTGCCCCGGGCCCTGACGCCGGCCCGGTTCGTGGTGCTCGGTGCGATGCCGACGCTGCCCTCCGGCAAGACCGACCGCAAGGCGCTGCGGATCCCGCCGGAGGAGGGGGCCCAGGGCCACCGCACCCCGCCGGGCACCGCCACCGAACGGGCGCTGGCCGCGATCTGGCAGCAGCTGTTCGAGACCGAGCGGATCGGGATCGAGGACGACTTCTTCGTCCTCGGCGGCCACTCGCTGGCGGCGATCCGGATGCTCGCCGAGATCCACCGCGACCTCGGCGTCGAACTGCCGCTGAGCGCCTGCTTCGAGCACCCGACGATCGCGGCGCTCGCGGCCCTGGTCGACCGGACGCCGAAACCGGACGCCGCCGAGGAGCCGGCCGTGGTGCGGCGGCGCCGCCCGGGCCCGCGGTCCACGCCCGGGGCCTGAGCCACGACGGGAGGGGGGGGGGGGGGGGGGGGGGGGGGGGGGGGGGGGTGCAGGGGGTGGGGGGGGGGGGGGGGGGGGGGGGGCGACGGCGAGGGGGGGGGGGGGGGGGGGGGGGGGGGGGGGGGAGGGGGGCCCCGGGGGGGGGGGGGAGGGGGGGGAGGAGGGGGGAAGAGAAAGGCGG